>NZ_LIRL01000106.1 GCF_001419795.1 Streptomyces niveiscabiei | reverse complement strand
ACCTCCCACAGCCACTCCGCCAGCCGGTCGTCCCTGGTGCGCGGCGCTCTCCAGGACGGTGCCGGTGCCCCTCTCCACATCGCGAAGGACGGCCCGGTGAAGGAGTCGGGCCGGACGGCGTCGGCGGTGGCCGCGTAGAGGATGGGCAGGGCGCCGGTCTCGGCGGGCTGGGCCATCGCACGGTCGCCGAGTTCCATCAGGAGCCGGCTGCCGCGCCCGCCGACCCCGGAGGCGAGCCCGGTCGCGGCGTACCCGGGGTGCGCGGCGGCGGCCACGACGTAGGACCCGGCGTCGGCGAGGCGGCGCGCGAGGGCGTGGGTGAAGAGGAGGTTGGCGGTCTTGGAGCGGGCGTACGCGGTCCAACGGTGGTAGCTGCGCAGGCCGTTGGGGTCGCGGAGGTCCACGTTGGACATGGCGTGCATCATGCTGGAGACGGTGACGACGCGGGCGCCGGGACCGGCTTGCAGGAGCCGGGGCAGCAGCAGTCCGGTGAGCGCGAAGTGCCCGAGGTGGTTGACCCCGAACTGCGTCTCGAAGCCGTCCACGGTGGTGCTGTACGGCACGGCCATCACGCCCGCGTTGTTGACGAGCAGGTCGAGCTGGTCGTACGGGAAGCGGTCCGCGAAGCGGTGTACGGAGCGCAGGTCGCCGAGGTCGAGGAGGCGGACCTCGGCCTCCGCGCCGGGCACCTCGCCCCGCAGCCGGTCGGCAGCCGCTTTCCCGCGCGTCTCGCTCCGGCACGCCAGGACGACGTACGCCCCCTTGCGCGCCAGCTCCCGCGCGGTGACGTACCCGAGGCCGCTGTTGGCCCCGGTGACCACCGCCACGCGGCCCTCCTGATCCGGCATCTCCCCCGTGCTCCAGCCGCCCATGGCCCGCCGCTCCCTCCTCAAGTGGTGATCTATCCACCCTAGGAGGGACACTGTCGGGGCGGCGTATGTACGCAGCACGGACAAGGTGAAACCGCGTACGGAAAGTTGCACAAGGACTACACGGTGGACGGCGCGGAGGGCGGCGCCCCCGCACAGGGCGCCGCCCTCTCCTGTGTACCGGAACCGCCGCCGATCGGTGAGGGTCGGGGACCGTCGGCGGTTCCGGGGCCGGGAGCCGGTCAGCGGTGGTCGCTGCCCTCCGACTGGGTCGCGGCGCGGCCGGCTTCGAGGCGGGCGACGGGGATGCGGAACGGGGAGCAGGAGACGTAGTCGAGGCCGACCTCGTGGAAGAAGTGGACGGACTCGGGGTCGCCGCCGTGCTCGCCGCAGACGCCGAGCTTGAGGTCGGGCCGGGTGCGGCGGCCCGCTTCGGCGGCGGCCTTCACCAGGGAGCCGACGCCGTCGCGGTCGATGGTCTCGAAGGGGGAGACCCCGAAGATGCCCTTCTCCAAGTAGGCGGTGAAGAAGGAGGCTTCGACGTCGTCGCGGCTGAACCCCCAGACGGTCTGGGTGAGATCGTTGGTGCCGAAGCTGAAGAACTCGGCGGCCTCGGCGATCTGATCGGCCGTCAGGGCGGCGCGGGGCAGTTCGATCATCGTGCCGATGGACAGCTTGAGTTCGGTGCCGGTGGCGGCCTCGACCTCGGCGATGACCTGGTCGGCCTCCTCGCGGACGATCTCCAGCTCCTGGACGGTGCCGACGAGCGGGATCATGATCTCGGCGCGCGGGTCGCCCTTGGCGGCCTTGCGGGCGGCTGCGGCCTCGGCGATGGCGCGGACCTGCATGGTGAACAGGCCGGGGATGACCAGGCCGAGGCGTACGCCGCGCAGGCCGAGCATCGGGTTCTGCTCGTGCAGGCGGTGGACGGCCTGGAGGAGGCGCAGTTCGTTCTCGTGCGGGTCCTTGCGGGACTCGGCGAGCGCGACGCGGACCGACAACTCGGTGATGTCGGGCAGGAATTCGTGCAGCGGCGGGTCCAACAGGCGGACGGTGACGGGGAGTCCGTCCATCGCCTCGAACAGCTCGACGAAGTCCTGCTTCTGGAGCGGGAGAAGCTCCTTGAGGGACTCCTCGCGCTCCGTGTCGGTGTCGGCGAGGATGAGCCGCTCCACCAACTCCCGCCGGTCACCGAGGAACATGTGCTCGGTGCGGCACAGCCCGATGCCCTGGGCGCCGAACCGCCGTGCGCGCAGGGCGTCTTCGGCGTTGTCGGCGTTGGCGCGCACCCGCAGCCTGCGCTTGCGGTCGGCGAACGCCATGATGCGGTGGACGGCCTCGACGAGTTCGTCGGCGTCGTCGGCGCCCGCGTGCATGCGCCCCTCGAAGTACTCGACGACCGGCGACGGCACGACGGGCACCTCCCCGAGGTAGACCTTGCCGGTGGACCCGTCGATGGAGATGAGGTCGCCCTCCTCCACAACGTGCCCGCCCGGTACGGTCATTCGCCGCCGCTTGGTGTCGACCTCCAGCTCCTCGGCGCCGCAGACACAGGTCTTGCCCATGCCGCGCGCGACGACGGCCGCGTGGGAGGTCTTGCCGCCCCGGCTGGTCAGGATGCCCTCGGCGGCGATCATGCCGTCGAGGTCGTCGGGGTTGGTCTCGCGCCGCACGAGAATGACCTTCTCGCCGGAACGCGACCACTTGACGGCCGTGTACGAGTCGAAGACGGCCTTGCCGACGGCGGCGCCCGGCGAGGCGGCGATGCCCCGGCCGACCTGGTCGGCCTTGGCGTGCTCGTCGAAGCGGGGGAACATCAGCTGCGCCAACTGGGCGCCGGTGACGCGCTGGAGGGCCTCGGTCTCGTCGATGAGGCCCTGGTCGACGAGTTGGGTCGCGATCCGGAAGGCGGCGCCCGCGGTGCGCTTGCCGACCCGGGTCTGGAGCATCCACAGCTGGCCGCGCTCGATGGTGAACTCGATGTCGCAGAGGTCCTTGTAGTGGTTCTCCAGCGTCTCCATGATCCGCATCAGCTGGTCGTAGGACGCCTTGTCGATCGTCTCCAGCTCCGCGAGGGGGACGGTATTACGGATACCGGCGACGACGTCCTCACCCTGCGCGTTCTGGAGGTAGTCCCCGTAGACCCCCTGGTGTCCGGAGGCGGGGTCGCGGGTGAAGGCGACGCCGGTGCCCGAGTCGGGGCCGAGGTTGCCGAAGACCATGGAGCAGACGTTGACGGCGGTGCCGAGGTCGCCGGGGATGCGCTCCTGGCGGCGGTAGAGCTTGGCGCGGTCGGTGTTCCAGGAGTCGAAGACCGCCTTGATGGCGAGGTCCATCTGTTCGCGCGGGTCCTGGGGGAAGTCCCGGCCGGTCTCCTTCTTGACGATCTTCTTGAAGGTGGTGACGAGCTTCTTGAGGTCGGCGGCCTCCAGCTCGGTGTCGACCGTGACCTTCTTGGTGTGCTTGGCCTTCTCCAGCGCCTCCTCGAAGAGGTCGCCGTCGACGTCGAGGACGGTCCTGCCGAACATCTGGATGAGGCGGCGGTAGGAGTCCCAGGCGAACCGGTCGTCGCCGGCCTGCGCGGCGAGGCCCTGCACGGACTTGTCGGAGAGGCCGATGTTGAGGACGGTGTCCATCATGCCGGGCATGGAGAACTTGGCGCCCGAACGGACCGACACCAGAAGGGGGTTGTCGGCCTGGCCGAGCTTCTTGCCCATCCGCGCCTCCAGCGCGTCGAGGTGCGCACTCACCTCGTCACGCAGTGCCGCGGGTTCGGCGCCGCTCTCCAGGTAGACCTTGCAGGCGTCGGTCGTGATGGTGAACCCGGGGGGTACGGGGAGCCCCAGGTTCGTCATCTCGGCGAGGTTGGCGCCCTTGCCACCGAGGAGGTCCTTGAGGTCCTTGTTTCCTTCGGTGAAGTCATAAACGAACTTCGGGGTCTGCGGTGTTTTGTTCTCCGACACAGTTCTCGACTCCTCAAGGACGCGACGGCTGCCCTGACGACGAGGAACATACCCAGATCAAAGGCTTCCCGGGAGGTCCAGGCACGCGTCACACGCCTGTAACCCGCCGTGCACCACGGGATCGAAAGCAGCCCATGTGTTCACTTCTTGAAGGCGACCCTCCATCCTCACCCCAGTTTAGCGCTCATATGAGCGTGATTCCACACGTCTGATTTTGATCGATGAACGATCAAGGGGTGGCACTCAGTGCCACCCCTTGAGGAAGTGCAGCCACCCTTGATCCGCTCATGTGAGCGAAACCCCTATCAAGCGTGGCGAGAATCACTCCTGAGAAGTACCCGCCTAATACCCCAGAGCCATGAGCCGCTCCTCCACCCGCTCCGGTGCGTACAGGTGCTCCACGACCAGTGCGCCCGCCCCGATCAGCCCCGCCCGCTCCCCCAGCCGCGAGGTCACGACCTCCAGATGAGCGGTCGAGCGCGGCAGGGCCCGCTGGTAGAGCAGCTCGCGCACGCCGGTCAGGAAGGGGGTGCCCGCGAGGTCCCCGGCGATCATCAGGACGCCCGGGTTGAGGAGGGTGACGACGGTGGCGAGGACGTCGCCGACCTGCCGCCCGGCCTCCCGCGCGAACGCCGCCGCCCCCGTGTGCCCCGAGGCGAGCAGATCCCGTACGTCGGCGCCCGACGCCGCCGGCACCCCGCTCTCGGCGAGCCTGCGGGCCACGGCGCCGCCGCTCGCGACGGCCGCGAGACAGCCGTACGAACCGCAGCGGCACAGCGCGTCGGCGCCCACCCGGATATGGCCGATGTCGCCCGCGCCGCCGTCGATCCCCCGGAAGATCGAGCCGCCGACGACGACGCCGGCGCCGATCCCGGTGGACACCTTGACCAGCACGAACGCCGAGCACTCGGGGTGCGCGGCGCGCTGTTCGCCGTACGCCATGAGGTTGGCGTCGTTGTCGACGAGGACCGGGACGGTCGGGGCGCCCGTGCGGTCGGTGAACGCGCGGGCGAGGCGGCCTCTTATGTCGTACCCGTCCCACCCGGGCATGATCGGCGGCTGGACGACGCGGCCGGTCTCCATGTCGACGGGGCCGGGGACCGCGAGGCCGATGCCGCACACCTCGTCCGGCCGGTGGCCCGCCTTCTCCAGCAACTCCGCGAACCAGGCGCCGAGTTCGCCCAGGACCTGGTCCGGTCCCGCCTCGATGACGAGGGTCCCGGAGTGCTCGGCGAGGATCTCCCCCGTGAGAGTGAGGACCGCCGCGCGGGCGTGCCGGGTCTCCAGGTCCGCCGTGAGGACCACGGCGTGCGCGTCGTCGAACTCCAGGGTGATGGAGGGCCTGCCCCCCAGGGGTGAGTCGACCGGTCCCCCGGCGCCCTCGCGCAGCCAGCCCGCCCGGAAGAGCCGGTCGAGCCGCTGGCCGACGGTGGCCCGGGAGAGCCCCGTCATCTGCTGGAGCGCGCCACGCGTCGTCGCCCTGCCGCTGCGGACGAGCCCGAGCAGCTCTCCGGCGCTCGCCTGACCCCGAACCTGACCTCGTGCCGACGTCCGACCGGTCATGCGCACCCCCTTGTGTTTCCCAAGCCTGCATTACATATTGAGTTTTGCGTGTTAAATAGACGTAACCCTACGGTAGCCACTACCGAACCGGCCGGTCAGCCATGTCGTCTTCGGGGAGCCCCGAGTGGATCGCACCGCCCAGCTCATCGCCCGCTCAGCCGGGCACACCACTGCATACGATCCTGGTACTACGGGCTCGCCGCACTCCAGGGCGGTACGGGTACTACAGGAGAACTGGACCGGCACCTCGACCGTCCCCTCGCGCAGCCTGTACCCGCACCAGTGGTCGTGGGACTCGGCGTTCATCGCGATCGGCCTCAGGCACGTCTCGCCGGTGCGCGCGCAGACCGAGCTGGAGACGCTGCTCGCGGCCCAGTGGGGCGACGGCCGGATCCCGCACATCGTCTTCAACCCCTCCGTCCCGCTCGACGCGTACTTCCCGAGCCCCGACTTCTGGCGCTCCTCGACCGCCGGGCGCGCGGCGGGCGCCCCGCGCACGGTACAGACCTCCGGCATCGTGCAGCCACCGGTCCACGCGCTGGCCGCCTGGCTGGTGCACTGCGCCGACCCCGGCCTGTCGCGGGCGCGCGGCTTCCTGTCCCGGGTCTACCCACGGCTCGCGGCCTGGCACCGCTATCTGCTGCACCGCCGCGACCTCGGGGGCGGCGGGCTGGTCTCCGTCGTCCACCCCTGGGAGCAGGGGATGGACAACTCCCCTTGCTGGGACGCCCCGTTGGCGCGGATCACACCGGCCCCCGCGCGGTCCTTCCGGCGCGCGGACCTCGACCACGGCGCCCCCGAGGACCGGCCCACGGACCTCGACTACGGGCGGTACGTCCGGCTCGCGGCCGACTACCGGGACCGTGAATACGCCGACGGGGCGCGGGAGTTCGCCGTCGAGGACCCCGCGTTCAACGCGCTGCTCGTCGCCTCGGAGCACGCACTCGCGCGGATCGCCCACGAGTTGGGGGCGACCGGCACCGCCCGGCACGCCCGCGCCGAACGCCTCACCGCCGCCCTGCTCGACCGGCTCTGGGACCCGGCCGAGGGGATGTTCTTCTGCCGGGACGTCGCCGGCGGCGGCCTGATCCGCGAGCGCGGCGTCTCCGGCCTCGTCCCGCTGCTGCTGCCCGGCCTGCCGCGCGAGGTCGCGCGAGCGGTCGTAGGGACGCTGTGCGGACGGCACTTCGGGCTCGGGACGTCGACGCGGCTCGTCCCCTCCTACGACCTGCTGGGCGAGGCGTTCGACCCGCACCGGTACTGGCGCGGGCCCGCCTGGTTCAACACGAGCTGGCTGCTGGAGCGGGGACTTCGCCAGCACGGCGAGAGCGCGCGGGCCGACGCGCTGCGCGCCGCCTTCCTCCGGGCCGCCGACGCCTCGCAGTTCGCCGAGTACGTCGACCCGTACACCGGCGAGGCGTGCGGGGCCACCGGCTTCGGCTGGACCGCCGCGCTCGCACTGGATCTGCTGCACGACAAGGAACTTGACGACATGTCAGGCAACGACATGGCAGGCGACGACATCTCAGACATGGGCATCGCGGGAACCAAGGGAGGGGACCGGGGATGACGGACCGGCATCATCTGCTCGTGTACGGCGGTACGTTCGCCGCCGTCGGCGACCGTGGGGACATCAGCGGCGTAGGCTCCGGGACCTCCCTCGAGGGCCTCTTCGTGCGCGACGCGCGGCACTTGAGCCGCTGGCAGCTCACCGTCGACGGGGCCGTGCCGGAGGCGCTGACGCCGGTCACCGCCGGGGACACCACCGCGTGCGTGCTCGTGCCGCGCGGCGGGCGCAACGAGCCGCCGTCCTGCACGCTCTTCCGTGAACAGGCCGTCGGGGACGGCTCGTTCATCGAGTCGCTGCGGGTCGTCAGCAACCGGCCGGTGCCGACGACCGTACGGCTCGCGGTCACCGCCGACGCGGACTTCACCGACCAGTTCGAACTCCGCTCCGACCACCGCACCTACGCCAAGTCCGGCATCGTGCGCCGCCGCCAAGTCCTCGACGACGGGGTCGAGTTCACGTATCAGCGCGGTGAGTGGCGGTCCTGTACGACGGTCACCGCCGACCCCGCGCCCGACGGGGTCGAGGAGACCGGGACCGGGGCCCGACGGCTCGTGTGGGCCCTGGAGCTGGAGCCGCACGGGTCCGCCGAGGTCACCCTGCGGGTGATGGCCCGGCCGCACGGCGAGAAGCGGGCGCTGCGCGTGCCGCGTTCACCCGCCGCCGTCAGTGAGCATCTCCTCGCCGTGGAAGGGGAGTTCGTCGAAGGGGTCGCGTTTCCCACCGGGTGGCCCGAGCTGGCCGCCGCCTGTGCCCGCGGGCTCGCCGACCTCGCCTCGCTCCAGGTGCCCGCCGTCGGGCCCGACGGGGAGGAGCTGCGGGTGCCGGCCGCCGGGGCGCCGTGGTTCCTCGCGCTGCTCGGGCGGGACGCGCTGCTGACGTCCCTGTTCGCCCTGCCCTACCGGCCGCAGCTCGCGAGTTCCACGCTGCTGGCGCTCGCCGCGAGCCAGGCCACCGAGACCGGGCCGCGGGCCGTCTCGCAGCCCGGGAAGATCGTGCACGAGGTGCGGCACGGAGAGCTGGCGCACTTCCAGCAGGTGCCGTACGGGCGGTACTACGGGTCCGTCGACGCGACGCCCCTGTTCCTCGTCCTCCTCGGGGCGTACGTCGAGCGGACCGGGGACCTCGCCCTCGCCCGGCGGCTGGAGAGCCATGCCCGGGCCGCCGTCGACTGGATGCTCGACCACGGGGGCCTGTCCTCCCGGGGGTACCTCGTCTACCGCGCCGACCAGGGCGGGCTGTCCAACCAGAACTGGAAGGACTCCCCCGGCGCGATCTGCTCCGCCGACGGGACCCGGGTACGGGGGACCGTGATGGCCGCGGGCGCCCAGGGGTACGCGTACGACGCCCTTCGGCGTACCTCCTGGGTATCACGTACCGCCTGGGGGGACGAGACGTACTCCGCGCTCCTCGAACAGGCCGCCGCCGATCTGCGGGACCGGTTCCAGCGGGACTTCTGGATGCGGGACGCGTCCTTCCCCGCGCTCGCCCTCGACGGGGAGGGGCGGCAGGTCGACGCGATCGCCTCCGACGCCGGGCACCTGCTCTGGTCCGGGCTGCTCGACAAGGAGTACGGGGAGGTCGTGGGGCGGCGGCTGCTCGAACCCGACTTCTTCTCCGGGTGGGGGGTGCGGACGCTGGCCGCCGGGCAGGCCGCGTATCACCCTCTCTCGTACCATCGGGGGTCCGTGTGGCCCCATGACAACGCGCTCATCACGCTCGGGCTGGCCCGGTACGGGCTCCACGACGAGGCCCGGACCGTGGCCCACGCGCTGGTCGACGCGGCCACCGCCACCGGGCACCGGCTGCCGGAGGTACTCGCGGGGTACGCGAGGGATACCCAGGGGGTACCGGTGCCTTATCCGCACGCGTGCGTTCGCGAATCCCGGTCCGCTGCGACGCCGTTGGCTTTGTTGACGGCGGTGGGTGGGGCGTAGGGCGCGGTAGGGGGTGCCACGGAAGGAAAGTTCGGCGGCTAGGGCGTCGCTCGCACCCTTGGTTCGCCGTTTGCCCTGCGTTTGCCTATTTCTGTCCCCGGACCCTGAACGCACCCTGAGCACAGCCCGTACGAAATAGTGGCGGATCCGGACCTCCACACCGGGTCCGCCGCCCAGCTGGGCCACTGCCTCGTACGGAAGGACCTTCGGGTGCCTGTCTCCACAGACTCACGTCAACAACCGGAACCTGCGCCGTCCGAGGTGGAGCAGGCGGTCGAGGAACCCGAGGCCGGTGAACCGCCCGTCAAGCGGTTCGCGGTCGTCCGGGAGTGGCGGAGCCGGTATCCCCTCGCCGCGAAGGTCGTGTGGTGGACCGGGACCGTTCTCGCGGTGCTGCTGCTGTACACCTCGTTCCTGCTGCCCGTGTCCATCGCCGCCTTCAAGTGGTCCACCTTCATCCGGCTGCCCGGCGAAGCGATCGTCGTCGCGGCCCTGTTGATCGCCCTGCCCCGCAAGGCGCGGCTCGTGTTCGCCGTCGTCGGGGGGATCGGGCTGGCCGCGCTGACCGTCGTCAACGGGCTGGAGATGGGGTACCGGGACTACCTCGGCCGGAGCTTCAACCCCGTGCTGGACTGGGAGTTGCTCGACGACGCGAAGTCGTACGTCGCGGACTCCTCGGGCAGGACGGCCGCGAACCTGCTCGCGATCGGGCTGGTCGTCCTCGTCGTGCTGCTGTTCGCGGGGATGGTCGCCGCGCTGGTCCGGGTCGGGAACATCCTCGCGCGGGACGTCCAACGGGCCACCCGGGGAACGCTGTTGGTGGGAACGGCGTGGATCACGTGCACGATCCTCACCGTGCACGTCGCGGGCATCCCGTTCGCCTCGTACCGGGCGGCGGCCGGGTTGAACTCCCAACGGCGGCAGGTCGAGGCGACGTTGAAGGACGAGGCCGCGTTCAAGAAGATCGCGAAGAGCGACAAGTTCGGCAACACGCCCCCGGCGCAGCTCGTTCCGGACCTGCGCGGCAAGGACATGCTGTTCACGTTCATCGAGAGCTACGGCCGCAGCGCGATCGAGGACCCGATCATGGCGCCGGGCGTCGACAAGATGCTCACGGAGAACACGGCGGCGCTCGCGAAGATCGGCTTCCACGCGAAGAGCGGCTGGCTGACGTCGTCGACGTACGGCGGCGGCAGCTGGTTCGGGCACTCCACGACCATGTCGGGCCTGTGGATCGACAACCAGCAGCGCTACCGCACGGTGATGGCGAGCGACCACCTCTCCCTGACCAAGGCGTTCCAGAAGACCGGCGCGTGGGACACGGTCGGCATCATGCCGGGTGTGCAGAAGAGCTGGCCCGAGCAGAAGTACTACGGCCTCGACAAGGTCTACAACGCCTTCCAAATGGGCTACCAGGGGCCGAAGTTCAGCTGGTCGACGATGCCGGACCAGTACGCGCTGGAGTCCTACCAGCGCCTGGAGCACGGCAAGAAGCGGGACAAGCCGCTGATGGCCGAGATCATCCTGACGTCCAGCCACATGCCGTGGGCGCCGATCCCCCAGCTCGTCAACTGGGAGGACGTGGGCGACGGTTCGGTCTTCGACGCGATCCAGAAGGCGGGCAAGAAGTCCTCGGACGTCTACAGCGACGACACCAAGGCCCGTGAGGAGTACGGCAAGTCGGTCCAGTACTCGGTGACCGCGCTGACCCAGTGGATGGAGCGGTACGCCGACGACGACACGGTCCTCGTCTTCCTCGGCGACCACCAGCCGAACGCGAAGGTGAGCGGCACCAAGGCCAGCCGCGACGTACCGATCTCGATCGTCGCCAAGGACCCCAAGGTCCTTCAGAAGGTGGCCGATTGGAACTGGACGGACGGCCTGAAGCCCGCCCACGACGCCCCGGTCTGGAAGATGGACCAGTTCCGCGACCGCTTCCTCACGGCCTACGGCTCGACCCCGCACCCGAAGACCGACTGACGCGTCACGGCGGCTCGTTCATCGCATCGCGAGCCGCTTCGACGAAGGCGGTCAGGGCGGCCGAGTAGGCCTCCACGGCCGCGTCGAAGCGCGCGAACGCCTCCGGCCCGTCCCGGGAGATGTCGGCCAGCGAACCGTTGGCGCGCGTGGCCGCCGTCAGGACCGCCTTGGCCATCTCGGCCAACTGGCCAGGTCCCTCAAGTGAGATGACGCGCACGCTGTGCATGAGCGGGTCGTACGCCTGGCGCGCCTCGACGCGCAGTTCCTCGGCGCGCGCCAGAAAGCCTTCCGGATCGGCGGGCCGGAAGCGGACCTCGCCGGCCCTCCAGTACAGCTCGCGCATCCCGTGCGCGCACCGCATCAGCTCCAGATACGCGTCCCGCCGCAACTCCCGTACCCGGCTCTCCTGTTGGGCCTTCGCCGACGCCTCCGCCTGGACCCTGGCCGCGCGGACGTTCCCCAGGTTGGTCACCCAGCCCGCCAGGACGGCCGTTCCCCCGGTCAGTGCCGCGACCCACACCGCGCTGTCCGCCACGCGATCAGTGTCGGCGGCGTCCGGCGCGGTGTCGAGAGGGCGTCGATCAGCCGCCGGAGGTGTCGAGTTCGGCGTCCTCGCTGACTCCCGCGCAGTCGTACGGGTCCTTCAGCCAGCCGTCGGGGAGGACGACGCGGTTGTTGCCGGAGGTGCGGCCCCGGGGGCCGTCGGCGCCGGTCGGCCAGGGCTGGGCGAGGTCCAGCTCGTCGAGGCCGGCGCGGAGTTCGGCCAGGGACGAGGTGATGGCGAGGCGTTTGCGCATCTCGCTGCCGACCGCGAAGCCCTTCAGGTACCAGGCGACGTGCTTGCGGAAGTCGATGACGCCCCGCGACTCGTCGCCGAGCCATTCGCCGAGGAGGGTCGCGTGGCGGACCATGACGTCGGCGACCTCCTTCAGGGACGGTCGGGCGACATCGTCCAGGCGGCCCTCGAAAGCCGCGACCAGGTCCGAGAACAGCCACGGCCGGCCCAGGCACCCCCGGCCCACCACGACTCCGTCGCACCCGGTCTCCCGCACCATCCGCAGCGCGTCCTGAGCCGACCAGATGTCGCCGTTGCCGAGGACGGGGATCTCCGGGACGTGTTCCTTGAGGCGCGCGATGGCGTCCCAGTCGGCGGTGCCGCCGTAGTGCTGGGCGGCGGTGCGGCCGTGCAGGGCGATGGACGTCACGCCCTCCTCGACGGCGATGCGGCCGGCGTCGAGGTAGGTGATGTGGTCGTCGTCGATGCCCTTGCGCATCTTCATCGTGACGGGAAGGTCCCCGGCGCCGGAGACGGCCTCGCGGAGGATCGCGCGCAGGAGGTTGCGCTTGTACGGGAGGGCCGAACCGCCGCCCTTGCGGGTGACCTTCGGGACGGGGCAGCCGAAGTTCAGGTCGATGTGGTCGGCGAGCCCCTCCTCCGCGATCATGCGGACGGCCTTGCCGACGGTCGCCGGGTCGACGCCGTACAGCTGGATCGAGCGGGGCGTCTCGGTCGCGTCGAAGCGGATGAGCTGCATGGTCTTGTCGTTGCGCTCGACCAGCGCGCGGGTGGTGATCATCTCGCTCACGAACAGGCCTTTTCCGCCGCTGAACTCTCGGCAGAGAGTGCGGAAGGGCGCGTTCGTGATACCGGCCATCGGCGCCAGGACGACGGGCGGCTGGACGGTGTGCGGGCCGATCTGGAGCGGCTGGGCGGTCGTGGACATTGCTCCATTGTCGCGCATGGGACAGGTGGGCCGAACGGGTGAAGTCCAGGATCTTGTATCGGTCATTAGTTAGACGCACTATTGATTCGGGCGTACAGTGGTGGGCATGCCGGAGCTCAGCCATCACCGTCGACTGCTGGTGCTCGCGATCTGCTGCATGAGCCTGCTGATCGTGAGCCTGGACAACACCGTGCTGAACGTGGCGCTGCCCTCCATGCAGCGCGATCTCGACGCGAGTACGTCGGGTCTCCAGTGGACCATCGACGCGTACACGCTGGTCCTGGCCTCGCTGCTGATGCTCGCGGGGTCGACCGCCGACCGGATCGGGCGGCGCAAGGTCTTCATGACCGGGCTCGTCGTCTTCACGGTCGGGTCCGTGCTGTGCTCGCTCGCGCCGAACCTCGAACTCCTCGTCGTCGCGCGGATGGTGCAGGCCGTCGGCGGTTCGATGCTCAACCCCGTCGCCATGTCGATCATCACGAACACGTTCACCGACGCGCGGGAGCGCGCGAGGGCCATCGGCGTGTGGGGTGCCGTCGTCGGGATATCCATGGCTGCCGGGCCGCTCGTCGGAGGGCTGCTCGTCGAGTCCGTGGGGTGGCGGGCGATCTTCTGGCTGAACCTCCCCGTCGGGGTGGCCGCGCTGCTCCTCACGCTGCGGTTCGTCCCCGAGTCCCGCGCGGAGCGGCCCCGGCGGCCCGACCCGGTCGGGCAGGTGCTGGTGATCGCGCTGTTCGGGTCGCTCACCTGCGCGATCATCGAAGCGCCGGTCTCCGGCGCCGGGGTCAGCGCCCCGTTCGCCGTCCTCGCCGTCGCCGCGCTCGCCGGGCTGCTGTGGTACGAGCCCCGGCGTACCGATCCCCTCATCGACCTGCGGTTCTTCCGGTCCGCTCCGTTCAGCGGGGCCACCGTGATCGCGGTCTCCGCGTTCTCCGCGCTCGCCGGGTTCCTGTTCCTGTCGACGCTGTACCTCCAGAACGTCGAGGGGCTCAACGCGCTGCACGCCGGGCTGTGGATGCTGCCGATGGCCGTCCCGACGTTCCTCTGCGCCCCCGTCTCCGGGCGCCTCGTCGGTACGCGCGGCCCCCGCATCCCCCTCCTCGTCGCCGGGGTCGCCATGTCCTCGGGCGCGCTGCTCTTCGCGGCCTTCGACGCCGGGGCCTCCGACACCGGGCGCTTCCTCGGCTACCTCCTCTTCGGCATCGGCTTCGGCTTCGTCAACGCGCCGATCACGAACACGGCGGTCTCCGGCATGCCCCGCGCGCAGGCCGGGGTCGCCGCGGCCGTGGCCTCCACGAGCCGGCAGCTCGGGCAGACGCTGGGCGTCGCGGTGGTCGGCGCGGTCCTGGCGTCCGGCATCGACGCGTCGTCGTACCGCGAGACCTTCGCCTCTGCCGCCACCCCGGGCTGGTGGATCATCGTCGGCTGCGGGCTGTCCGTACTGACCCTCGGACTCCTGACCAGCGGACGCTGGGCCCGCGGGACGGCGGAGAAGACGGCCGAGCGGCTCCGGGCACCGGAGATCCAGGGGGCGGAGGCAAAGATCTCGGCGGGCTGAGCTGGCCCACCGGAGTCACCGGCGCACACGAAAACCCCCGCACCCCCCAGCCATACGCCCCCGCACAGCACAACGCCGGGCCCCCACCAACAGGAGCCCGGCGTTCACAGCAATCAGCAGCCGATCAACCGGCTGGCGAGGTACCCCTCGATCTGGTCGAGCGACACCCGCTCCTGCTTCATCGTGTCCCGCTCCCGCACGGTCACCGCGTTGTCGTCGAGCGTGTCGAAGTCGACGGTGACACAGAACGGCGTACCGATCTCGTCCTGCCGACGGTACCGGCGCCCGATCGCACCCGCGTCGTCGAACTCGATGTTCCAGTGCTGGCGCAGCGCCTGCGCGAGCCCCTTCGCCTTGGGCGAGAGGTCGGCGTTGCGGGACAGCGGCAGCACCGCGACCTTCACGGGCGACAGGCGCGGGTCGAGCCGCAGGACGGTCCGCTTCTCCAGCTTGCCCTTGGCGTTGGGCGCCTCGTCCTCGACGTACGCGTCGAGGAGGAACGCGAGGAGCGAGCGGCCGACACCGGCGGCGGGCTCGATGACGTACGGGGTGTAGCGCTCGCCCGCCTCCTGGTCGAAGAAGGAGAGGTCCTGGCCGGAGGCCTTGGAGTGGGCGGTGAGGTCGTAGTCCGTGCGGTTGGCGACGCCCTCCAGCTCACCCCACTCGTTGCCGCCGAACTGGAAGCGGTACTCGATGTCCGCGGTGCGCTTGGAGTAGTGGGAGAGCTTCTCCTTGGGGTGGTCGTACCACCGCATGTTCTCCTCGCGCATGCCGAGGCCGGTGTACCAGTTCCAGCGCTCCTGCATCCAGTACTCCTGCCACTTCTCGTCCTCGCCCGGCTTGACGAAGAACTCCATCTCCATCTGCTCGAACTCGCGGGTGCGGAAGATGAAGTTGCCGGGCGTGATCTCGTTGCGGAAGGACTTGCCCATCTGGGCGATGCCGAACGGCGGCTTCTTGCGCGAAGCGACCTGCACCAGCGCGAAGTTGGTGAAGATGCCCTGCGCGGTCTCGGGGCGCAGGTAGGCGACCGAGCCGGTGTCCTGGGTGGGGCCGAGGTGCGTGGAGAGCAGGCCGGAGAACTGCTTGGGCTCGGTGAACTGGCCCTTGTTGCCGCAGTTGGGGCAGTTGATGTCGGCCATGCCGTTCTCGGGGAGGCGGCCGTGCTTGGCCTCGTACGCCTCTTCCAGGTGGTCCGCGCGGTACCGCTTGTGGCAGGCGGTGCACTCGGTCAGCGGGTCGGAGAACGTGGCGACGTGGCCGGAGGCGACCCAGACGTCGGGGGCGAGGATGACGGACGAGTCGAGACCGACCACGTCCTCGCGCGACGTCACCATGTAACGCCACCACTGGCGCTTCAGGTTCTCCTTGAGCTCGACACCGAGGGGGCCGTAGTCCCAGGCGGCGCGCTGGCCGCCGTAGATCTCACTGCAAGGGAAAACGAAGCCACGGCGCTTGCTCAGGCTGACGATGGTGTCGATCTTGTCGGCGGCCACGGTGCTCTCTTCATAACGACGGTAACGGCGGCGGACGAAGCGGAAACGCCCGCGAAAGAAGCGGAGAAGTGTGCTTCGGGGCGCGTGCTTCGGAGCGAACCCTCAGGGTACCGGCGGGGACTCCCCCTCTTCCAAATCGGAACCGTCATCCGCACCGCCATCCGCACCCCCACCCACCCGCGACCAGCTCTTGTTGACAACGGTTTCCATATTTGTTGAAAATGGCTTTCATGAACGTACGACGACTCATATCGGGCACCGCCCTCGCGGCGGCCGGTGCTCTCTCCCTCGGCGCCCTCACCGGCTGCTCCTCCGACAGCGCCGCCGCCGACGGTGACGGCAAGTTCGACGTCGTCGCGTCGTTCTACCCGATGGCCTTCCTCGCGGAGCAGATCGGCGGCGACCACGTCAGCGTGACCAGCCTGACCGAGCCCGGCCAGGAGCCGCACGACCTGGAGATCAGCGCCAAGCAGACGGCGAACCTGGAGAAGGCCGACGCGATCGTCTACCTGAAGAACCTCCAGCCGTCGGTGGACGCGGCCGTGAAGCAGTCGTCGGTGAAGACCAAGGTGGACGCCGCCTCCCTCACCACGCTGGAGAAGCACGGCAACGAGGTCGGCGGCCACTCCGCCGAGTCCGACCACTCGGAGAACGAGGAGCTGGCCGGCCTCGACCCGCACATCTGGCTCGACCCGGTCCGCTACTCGCAGGTCGCCCAGGGCGTCGGCGCCGCGCTGGAGAAGGCCGACCCGGACCACGCGGCGGACTACAAGAAGAACACCGCGGCCCTGGTCACCAAACTCGCCGCCCTGGACACGCAGTTCAAGACCGGCCTCGCCAACACGAAGACCAAGGTGTTCATCACCACGCACGCCGCCTTCGGCTACCTCGCCGAGCGCTACGGCCTGACCGAGGAGGCCATCAACGGCCTCGACCCCGAGTCGGAGCCGAGCGCCGCGCGCGTGAAGGACCTTGAGAAGATGGCCAAGGCCGACGGCGTCACCACGGTGTTCTACGAGACGCTCGTCAGCGACAAGACCGCGAAGACCATCGCCTCGGACGCGAACCTGAAGACGGACGTCCTGGACCCGATCGAGGGCATCACGGAGAAGTCCCGCGGCAAGGACTACTTCTCGGTCCAGGAAGCCAACCTCAAGGCACTCCAGAGCGCCCTGGGAACAAAGTGAGCCCGAAGTGACTTGGAGGACGGCATGACCACTGAGCCCGTCATATCCCTGCGCGGCGTGCGCGCCGAGCTGGGCTCGCGGCCCGTCCTCCGCGGGATCGACCTCACCGTGCGGCGCGGTGAGGTCGTCTCGCTGCTCGGCGCCAACGGCTCCGGCAAGTCCACGGTGATCCGCAGCGTGATCGGCCAAGTGCCGCTCAGCGCGGGCGAGATCGAGCTGTTCGGCACCCCGCGCAGGCGGTTCCGCGACTGGTCTCGCGTCGGCTACGTCCCGCAGCGTACGACCGCCGCCGGCGGTGTCCCGGCGACGGTCACCGAGGTCGTCTCCTCCGGCCGCCTCTCCCGCGCCCGCTTCGGCGTCCTCCGCAAGGCGGACCACGCGGCCGTACGCCGTGCCCTGGAGCTGGTCGGGATGGCGGACCGGGCCAAGGACAGCGTGGACGCCCTCTCCGGCGGCCAGCACCAGCGCGTCCTGATCGCCCGCGCGCTCGCCTCCGAACCCGAGCTGCTGATCATGGACGAGCCGATGGCGGGCGTGGACCTGGCGAGCCAGGAAGTGCTGGCCCAGACGCTGAAGGACCAGGTCGCGGCGGGTACGACGGTCCTGCTCGTGCTGCACGAACTCGGGCCCCTCGAGCCGCTGATCGACCGGGCGGTGGTCCTGCGCGACGGCTGCGTCCTGCACGACGGCCCGCCCCCGCACGCGGTCGGCCAGCACGCCCTGCCGGGCCACGACCACGTCCACCCCCACGAGCCGATGCACACGGGACTGCTGAGCTGACATGGACTTCCTCGACTACGCCTTCATGCAGCGGGCCCTGCTCGCCGCCGTCCTCGTCGGCATCACCGCCCCCGCCGTCGGCATCTACCTCGTCCAGCGCCGCCAGGCCCTCATGGGCGACGGAATCGGCCATGTCGCGATGACCGGCGTCGGCCTCGGCTTCCTGCTGTCCTGGTCGCCGGTGTGGATGGCGACGCTGGTGTCCGTACTCGGCGCGGTCCTCATGGAGTTGATCCGCTGGTACGGCAAGACGCGCGGCGACATCGCGCTCGCGATGCTCTTCTACGGCGGCATGGCGGGCGGTGTGATGTTCATCAACCTCGCGCCGACCGGGTCCAACGCGAACCTCACGTCATACCTCTTCGGGTCCCTGTCGACGGTCTCGCAGTCCGACGTGACCGCGATCTGCGTCCTGGCCGCGTTCGTCGTCCTCGTCACGCTCGGCCTGCGGCGGCAGCTGTTCGCCGTCAGCCAGGACGAGGAGTTCGCGCGGGTCACGGGGCTGCCGGTGCGGGCGCTGAACCTGCTCACCGCGGTCACCGCCGCCGTCACCGTCACCGTCGCGATGCGGGTCGTCGGGCTGCTGCTGGTCAGCGCGCTGATGGTGGTCCCCGTCGCCGCCGCGCAGCAGCTCAGCCGGAGTTTCGCCGCGACCTTCGCGATCGCCGTCGCCATCGGGGTGAGCGTGACCATCGGCGGCACGGTCACGTCGTACTACCAGGACGTGCCGCCCGGCGCGACGATCGTCCTGCTGACCATCGGCGCGTTCATCGCGCTCACGGCGCTGTCGGCGCCCCTCGCGCGTCGGCGCGCCCGCGCGCACGCCCTCGCGCAGTCCGACGGGGACGCCGTGGAGTGCGCGATTCCGGCCACCCGGAAGGCGGGCGGCGGGGTCGGCGTCTGACCGGGCACCGGCCGGGCTGGCACAATGGCCCGGCAGGTGCTCAGACGTTCAGGAGGCAACGGTGACGACCGCTGGACCGCCCGTGAAGGGCCGCTCCACCCGGCAGCGTGCCGCAGTGGCGGCGGCGCTCGACGAGGTCGACGAGTTCCGCAGCGCCCAGGAACTCCACGACATGCTCAAACACAAGGGCGACTCGGTGGGCCTGACGACGGTCTACCGCACCCTCCAGTCCCTCGCGGACGCCGGCGAGGTCGACGTCCTGCGCACCTCCGACGGCGAATCCGTCTACCGCCGCTGCTCCACCGGCGACCACCATCACCACCTCGTGTGCCG
The DNA here is from genome assembly GCF_001419795.1 of Streptomyces niveiscabiei. Lineage (GTDB taxonomy): Bacteria > Actinomycetota > Actinomycetes > Streptomycetales > Streptomycetaceae > Streptomyces > Streptomyces niveiscabiei. Next base: position 4,404 of record NZ_LIRL01000106.1, on the reverse strand, counting down.
CGTCTGCGGCAAAGCGGTGGAAGTGGAAGGCCCGGCGGTCGAGAAATGGGCCGAGGCGATCGCCGCGGAACACGGCTACGTCAGCGTCGCGCACACGGTGGAAATCTTCGGCACCTGCGCGGACTGCGCCGCGCGTTAACCCCGCTTGAAACAGCGCTGCAATTCCGTGAAGTCGTAGAAAACGCTGTTCTTCGCGACCGGCTTGCAGTCCGCCTTGAAAGGGATCTCCTTCTCGTTGTAGAGCATCCGTACGAGGTACCGGGTGCCCTTCTGATACACGTCCCACTGGATGTTGGCGCCCAAGGGAGCCACGTCGGCGCCCCTCCAGGGGTTGTTCCTGTACGTGTACGACTGCCCCGGAGTCGCCGGCTTCGTGCTTTCCGGGAGGCCCATCAGGGCGGCGAGGGGGATGATCTCCTCGGCGTGGGTGAAACGGAGTTCGGCGCCCAGCGTCGAGGTGCCGGACTTCTTCGCCTTCACCTGGGCGAAGAAGTCGTCCAGCAGGACGTTCGCCATCTTGTACGTGATGTCGGAATCCGCGAAACCGGGGCCCTTCTCGTAGAAGTCCTCGGCGTCTCCCAGATATCCGAACCAGGCGGCGTCGGTGCGGGAGATAGAGCGCTCCAGACCCCAGCCCTTTCCGCCCGGGCTTTCCTGGATCATTGCCGGGGCGATGGCGTACAGGTTGTAGACGGCTTCCGCCGCGGCCACCTTGTCCGCGATTCCGTCCACGAAGTCACGCTTGAAGATCTTCCGCAGAACGCTCACCGCCGCCCGCTGCGTCCTCGGCTGATCGGTGATCGACTTCAGGGTCGAGGCCAGACGCTGATCGTTCGCTATGTACTCCTGGTACGCCTTGCCGCCCGCCGCCTTGTGGAAGTACAGGAGGTCCTTGTCGGTGCGGGTCGCGCCGATGAGCGGCTTCAACGCCGGGTTCTTCGCGGCGAGTTCACCGGCGTACTCGTTCGCGCTGTCGACCGCGCGGCCCTGTCCCGAGCTGACGACGTCGATCTTCTCGCCCTTGGCGGCGATGTCCGCGAAGAGGGACGGCACCCGGGAGGCCATCCGGTCGGCCGTGTCGCGCATCTCCTCGCGGCCCCGCCCGCTGAGGTTCCCGTACCCGACCTTCGCCATCGCCTCGAGCAGCGCCCGCACCTTGGGCCCGAACTCCTCGCCCTTGCCGGTGAGTTGACCGGACGCGGCGGCCTGGTCCCACAGCGCGAGGACCAGGTCGCCGTCCTCGCTGTCGGTGGCGGCGCGGGAGCCGTGCCGGGAGACGTTCTCCGTGAAGACGGGGACGAACCCGGCGGGGGCCTTGGCGTACGACGCGAGGCGCTGCCTGGGCGCGTACGGCGCCTTCGTGCCGTAGCTGTCGAGGTGCGCCGGGGGCCGGGGCGCGGCGACGGCCGGGGCCGCCGCGACCGCTACGGCGCACAGGGCCGCGAACGCGGGGGTTACGTGCTTCATGGGCGGATCGTCCGTGAGCCACGTGAACCCCCGGTGGCGCTCAGGTGACCGGCTGCTCGCCCTCGCCCGTCCGTCCCTCCATCGCGAGGAGTTCCTCGTTCGGGATGGCCCCGCCGAACCGGCGGTCGCGGGAGGCGAACTCGACGCAGGCGCGCCACAGGTCGCGGCGGTCGAAGTCGGGCCACAGGACGTCCTGGAAGACCATCTCGGCGTAAGCGCTCTGCCAGATCAGGTAGTTGGAGGTGCGCTGCTCGCCGCTGGGCCGCAGGAACAGGTCGACGTCCGGCATGTCCGGGTAGTACAGGTACTTGGCGAGGGTCTTCTCGGAGACCTTCGACGGGTCGAGCCTGCCCGCCTTCACGTCCTCGGCGAGGGCCTTGGCCGCGTCGGCGATCTCGGCCCGGCCGCCGTAGTTCATGCAGAAGTAGAGGGTCAGCCTGTCGTTGTCCTTGGTCTGCTCCTGCGCGATCTGGAGCTCCTGCGCGACGGACTTCCACAGCTTCGGCATCCGGCCGACCCACCGCACGCGGATGCCGAGCGCGTCGAGCTGGTCGCGGCTCTTGCGGATGAAGTCGCGGTTGAAGTTCATGAGGAAGCGGACCTCGTCGGGCGAGCGCTTCCAGTTCTCGGTGGAGAAGGCGTACAGCGAGATGTTCCTCACACCCATCTCGACGGCGCCCTGGAGGACGTCGAGGACCTGCTCGGCGCCGACCTTGTGGCCCTCCGTGCGGGGCAGCCCGCGCTCCTTCGCCCAGCGGCCGTTGCCGTCCATCACGATCGCCACGTGCTCCGGCACCAGCTCGCCGGGGAGCTTCGGCGGACGCGCGCCGGAGGGGTGCGGCTCCGGCGTCCGGTACTCGCGCCGCTGACGCCCCAGGATCCCGCGTACGACCATGTCCTTCTCGTCTCCCTAGCTTTTTTCCACGTACCTGAGCGAGCGCAGCCCCCGCTCCAGGTGCCAGTGCAGGTACGCGGACACGAGTCCGCTGCCCTCCCGGACGTACCGGCTCTCCGCCGTGTCCGCCGTCTCCCAGTCTCCCGTAAGCAGCGCGCCCAGGAGGACCAAGGTCTGCGGGGAGGGTACGACGCTGCCCGGCACCCGGCAGTCGACGCAGACGCAGCCGCCGGAGGCGACGGAGAAGAAACGGTTGGGTCCTGGAAGTCCGCACTTGGCGCAGTCGCCGAAGCTGGGGGCGTAGCCGTTGACGGCGAGCGAGCGCAGCAGGAACGCGTCCAGCACGAGGTGCGGGGCGTGCTCGCCCCGGGCCAGCGTCCTGAGCGCCCCCACGAGCAGCAGATACTGCTGCACCGCCGGCTCCCCCTCGTGGTCCGTGAACCGCTCGGCCGTCTCCAGCATGGCCGTACCGGCGGTGTACCGCGCGTAATCGGCCACGATCCCGCCACCGTACGGAGCGATGGTCTCGCTCTGCGTGCACAACGGCAGTCCCCGGCCGACCAGTTCGCTCCCCCGGGTAAAGAACTGCACATCGACGTGCGAAAAAGGTTCCAGACGCGCCCCGAACTTCGACTTTGTCCGCCGCACGCCCCGCGCGACTGCGCGTACCCTGCCATGGCCGCGCGTGAGCAGGGTGATGATGCGATCGGCTTCGCCGAGCTTCTGGGTCCGAAGGACGATGCCGTCGTCCCGGAACAGACTCATCGGACGCCCCCACGGGTTTTCTGCTGGGGGTACGGGGGTCGGCACCCGGGAGATTGCAGCATGATCCGGTCCGCTTCGCCCAGTTTCTGGGTGCGCAGGACGATGCCGTCGTCGCGGAACAGGCTCATGGGGCCATTCTCGCATCGAGCGGCTTTCTGAAGGGCGGGCGTAGGTGGGGCGGGACTTCCGGTGGCTGTGGGGGGCCTACGCGGTCAGTGTGTTCGGTACGTGGCTGGCGTTCGACGCGTTTCCGATGATCGCCGTGCTGGCGCTGGACGCGAGTCCGGCGGCCGTGTCGGCGCTGGCGGCGGTCGGCCCTGCCGTGGGGGCGCTCGCGGCGGTGCCGCTGGGGCCGTGGGTGGAGTACCGGCGCAAGCGGCCCGTGATGGTCGCGATGGACGTCGTCCGGTGCGTGGCGCTGCTGAGCGTGCCGCTCGCGTACGCGCTCGGGGTGCTGGGGCTCGCGCAGTTGCTGCTGGTGTCGGTGGTGGTCGCCGCCGCGGACATCACGTTCACCTCGGCGAGCGGTGCGTTCGTCAAGTGGCTCGTGCCCAAGGACCAGTTGCTCGCGGCCAACGGGCGGTTCGAGTCGACGATGTGGACGGCGACGATGGTGGGGCCGCCGCTGGGCGGTGCCGCGATCGGAGCCGTGGGTCCGGTCGTCACGGTGATCGCCAACGCGGTGAGCTTCCTGCTGTCGGCGCTGGGCCTGGCGCGCGTACGGGGCCGGGAGCCCGAGCCGGTCAAGGCGCCCGCCCTCAACTGGCGTGAGCTGCTGGAGGGTTGGCGGTACATCCTCGCGGATCCCGTCCTGCGCCCCCTCCTGCTCAACGCGATGGCCGTCAACGGGCTGATCATGGCCGGGATGCCCCTCCTCGCCGTCCTCCTGCTCGGCGAACTCGGCCTCCCGCCCTGGCAGTACGCGCTCGCCTTCGCCGTCCCCTGCGTCGGCGGGCTCATCGGCTCCCGGCTCGCCCGCCACCTGGTCCCCCGCCAGGGGCGGCGCCGGATGCTGCTGTGGTTCGGCACGCTGCGGGCGTGCTGGCCGGTGGGGCTCGCGTTCGTGGGGCCCGGGGTGGCGGGGCTGGTGCTGATCATGCTGGTCGAGTTCGGGCTGATCATCTGCTCCGCCGCCTACAACACCGTCCTCTCCACCTTCCGGCTGGAGTCGACGCCGGCCGACCGCGTCACACGCGTCCTGTCGGCGTGGTCGGTGAGCACGAAGGCGGGGATCGCGTCGCTGACCGCGCTGTGGGGGGTGGTCGCGGGATTCACCG
>NZ_LIRL01001059.1:172-3311 GCF_001419795.1 Streptomyces niveiscabiei | reverse complement strand
GGGCGGCGGGGGCGAGGAGAAGTCGGTGTACCCGTGAGGCCCCCGCAACCCTCCAGAAACCCCGGGGCAATTCCCCTGAAGCCCCCCGCCTCTAATTTCTGTCGAGCGACAGAAACCGCCCGCCCGGAGGCCCTCATGGCGACAGCCACCCCGCACGGAGCCCGCGCCCACGCCAGAGCCCAGGAGGGCGCGAAGGCGGCGGCGATGCCGGTGATACCGGCGAGGGAGTGGCCGCAACCGCCGTGTGAGGCGGGGTATTTGACGTGGGCGGAGACGGTGGCGGGGGGCAACTACACGCACCGCACGCTGGCGAGGGGAACGGAGCTGCGCCTCACGGACGTAGCGGGAGACGCGTGCGCGCACATCCTCCTGTACGCGGACACCCGCCCGTGGGAACGCCTGAACGTGGCGGACACGGTGAAGGTCCAGTGGAACGCGTACATCACGGAGGGCACCCTCCTCCTCTCGGACCAAGGAAGGGTCCTGGCGACAATCACCCAGGACACGTCGGGACGGCACGACGCCCTGTGCGGCACGTCAACTCTCGTACGGAACAAGGCCCGTTACGGCGACGGCACCCCCCAGTCCCCAACCCCCGCAGGCAGGGAACTCCTGAAACTCGCGGCGGCGAAGAACGGCCTGGCCCCCAGAGACCTCCCCCCATCGCTGTCGTTCTTCCAGGGCGTACGCATCCAGCAGGACGGCACCGTCGACTTCACCGGCTCCGCAGGCCCCGGCACCGGCATCACCCTCCGCACGGAACAGGACGTAACGATCCTGATCGCGAACGTCCCCCACCCGTCGGACCCCCGCGAGGACTACACGTGTACCCCCCTGGAGGTACTGGCCTGGCGAGCATCCCCCACGACGGAAGCGGACCCCCTGTGGACATCCACCCCGGAGGCCCGCAGGGCGTACCTGAACACCGCGGAATTCCTCACGGCAAGGGGCCAGGCATGACGGTGATACCCCCCAGGGCAGCCTGGTCGGCAACGATCCGCAAGGGCGAGTCCCTCACGATCACGGACCTGCACGGCAACCAGGCGGTCGACTTCCTGGTGTACGACGCCCACGACACGACGATCCGCTACAGCGCCCCGGACACGATCCACGCCCAGGGCACCCTCTTCCTGACGACGGGAAGCGTCCTGCTGTCGAACGAGCACACCCCGCTGATGACGGTGACGAGGGACGACGTCGGCCGCCACGACCCCGTGGGCGGCGCCTGCTCGAAGGAGTCGAACACCCTCCGCTACGGCCACCACACCTGGTCCCAGCACGCCTGCGTGGACAACTTCCTCGCGGAGGGCGCCAAGTACGGCCTCGGCAAACGGGACTTGGTGTCGAACATCAACTGGTACATGAACGTCCCGGTGGACGAGGACGGCACACTCGGCATCGTCGACGGCATCTCCTCCCCCGGCCTCGCCGTGACCCTGCGGGCGGAGCGCGACGTCCTGGTCCTGGTCTCCAACTGCCCCCAGATCAACAACCCGTGCAACGGCTTCGCCCCGACGGCGGTGGAGATGACGATCGACGAGGCACCCGGCACGGAGGCGGAACGGGCATGACCTTCGACACCCTCCTCATAGCCAACCGGGGCGAGATAGCGGCCCGCATCATCCGCACGGCCCACCAACTCGGCCTGCGCACAGTCGCCGTGTACTCCGACCCGGACCGCGCCTCCCCCCACGTACGCCTCGCCGACGAGGCGATCCGCCTGGGCCCGGCCCCGGCGAAGGACTCGTACCTGAACCCCGACCTCGTCCTGAAGGCGGCGCGGGACACCGGCGCGGGAGCGATCCACCCCGGCTACGGATTCCTCTCGGAGAACGCCGACTTCGCCCGCCGCTGCGAGGAAGCCGGCCTCGTCTTCGTCGGCCCCACCCCCGCCCACCTGGACCTCTTCGGCGCGAAACACACGGCGAGAGCGGCGGCCCAGGCGGCGGGCGTCCCCCTGGCCCCCGGCACGGCCCTGCTCGCCTCCCTCGAAGTGGCCCTGGAACAGGCCGAGTCGATCGGCTACCCGGTGATGCTGAAGGCGACCGGCGGAGGCGGCGGCATCGGCATGTCGGCCTGCCACACCCCCCAAGACCTCACCGCGGCCTGGGAGTCGGTGCACCGCGTGGCCGCCGCCTCCTTCTCCTCGGCGGGCGTCTTCCTGGAACGCCTGGTGGAACACGCCCGCCACGTCGAGGTCCAGGTCTTCGGCGACGGCACCGGCAGGGTCGTCACCTTCGGCGACCGCGACTGCTCCCTCCAGCGCCGCAACCAGAAGGTGGTCGAAGAGGCCCCGGCCCCCGGCCTCCCGGACCACATCAGACACCAACTCACCACGAACGCCCACGACTTGTGCGCCTCGGTCGCCTACCGCTCCGCGGGCACCGTCGAGTTCGTGTACGACGCGGCCCGCGAGGAGGCGTACTTCCTGGAGGTCAACACCCGCCTCCAGGTCGAACACCCGGTCACGGAGGAGATCTACGGCGTCGACCTGGTCGCCTGGATGCTGCGCCTGGCCCAGGGCGACAGGAGCATCGTCCGCACCCCGCCCCAGCCGCGCGGCCACGCCGTCGAAGCCCGCGTCTACGCCGAGGACCCCACCCGCGAACACCGCCCCAGCGCGGGCCTGTTGACCCGGGTCACCCACCCGGACGGGGTACGCGTCGACGGCTGGGTGGAGACCGGCACGGAGGTGACGACGTCGTACGACCCGATGCTCGCCAAAGTCATCGCGCACGGCACCGACCGCGCCGACGCGCTGCGCCGCCTGTCGAAGGCGCTGGCCGGCACCAGGGTGGACGGCATCGAGACGAACCTCGGCCTGCTGCGAGCGGCGCTGGAGCAGGCCGAGTTCAGGTCGGCGACCCACTCCACGGCGACCCTGGCGACGGTCACCGACCCGACGCCGCGCATCGAGGTCGTGTCCGCCGGGACGCTCACGACGGTCCAGGACTGGCCCGGCCGCACCGGGCACTGGCAGGTGGGCGTCCCCCCGTCGGGCCCGATGGACGACCGCTCGTTCCGGGCCGGCAACCGCGCGCTGGGCAACCCGGAGGGCACGGCCGGCCTCGAATGCACGCTCCAGGGCCCGGAGTTGAGGTTCACGCACGCGGCGCGCGTCTGCGTGACGGGTGCACCG
>NZ_LIRL01001059.1:0-131 GCF_001419795.1 Streptomyces niveiscabiei | reverse complement strand
GCGGCCTCGACGTCCCCGAATTCCTGGGCAGCGCGAGCACGTTCACGCTGGGCCGGTTCGGCGGACACGGAGGCAGGGCACTGCGGCCGGGGGACGTACTGCACAGCGGGACGGCCTCCGGCGAGGAGCGC
>NZ_LIRL01001058.1 GCF_001419795.1 Streptomyces niveiscabiei | reverse complement strand
CCTCCGGCGGCGCCGCCGAGGACCAGCGCCAGGTCCCGAGCCTCACGGTCGCGGTGCTGCGGCGCGGCGACACGGGCCCGGAGGTGCGGGAACTCCAGCTGCGGCTCAAGGAGTTGTCCCTGTACGGCGAGGACGCGGACGGGGTCTTCGACGAGCAGGTCGAGAACGCGCTCAAGACCTACCAGGCGTCGCGCGACATCACCGGCGACGAACCGGGGATCTACGGGGCGGCGACACGGGAGCGGTTGGAGAATGAGACGAAGGAACCTTGAAGGGGCGAGCCGCAGCCGCCGTCCCCGGCACCGACGGGGACGGGGACGGCCGGGGGTACGGAACACGGCACCGGTGACCTCCGCGACGAGCACCGCGCCGACCGGCGGGGCATGACCGGCGACGCCGGTCGCGCGGCGGGGAGCGGCGGCCTCGACGCCGGGTCAGAACGCCCGGGGCGTGCGCGGATGCCTCGGTGACGGACGCCGGTTCGCAGGCCCGGTGTCGTCAGCGGCCCCCCCCTCGGCGTGCAACGCCGACCCTCAGCGCCAGCGTCGTGAGCAAGCCCCTCGGCGTCAAACGCCGGTTCGCAGCACCGGCTGCGTAGGCGGCCCCCTCGGTATCAGACGCCGACCCGCAGCGCCAGCCTCGTAAGCAAGCCCCCGGCGTCACACGCCGACCCGCAGCGCCAACGGCGTAGGCCTCGCCCCCGTCTCAGCCCCGCGCGGCCCGCACATGCAGCCGGACCCCGTCCGCCGTGACCTCCACCGCGATCTCGCGCAGGTCGCGGACGACGGCGTCCGGGGTGTGGGCGGTGGCCCGTTCGCCCACGCCCACGACGCGCATTCCGGCCGCCTTGCCCGCCTGGATGCCCGCGCCGGAGTCCTCGAAGACGACGCAGTCGGCGGGGGCGACGCCCAGTTCGGCCGCGGCCTTCAGGAAGCCCTCGGGGTCGGGCTTGCTGGCGCCGACGGACTCGGCGGTGATGCGCAGGGCGGGCAGCGGGAGGCCGGCGGCGGCCATGCGGGCGGTGGAGAGGGGGACGTCCGCCGAGGTCACGAGCGCGTGCGGGACGTCGGCGAGGGCGGTGAGGAAGGCGGCGGCGCCGGGGACCGGTACGACGCCGTCCATGTCGGCGGTCTCCTGCGCGAGCATCCGCGCGTTGTCCGCGAGGTTCTCCTCGACGGGGCGGTCGGGGAGGAGTACGGCCATGGAGGCGTGGCCCTGGCGGCCGTGGACGACCTTCATGACCTCGTCGCCGTCCAGCCCGTGCGCCTCGGACCACCGCCGCCAGATCCGCTCCACCACCGCGTCGGAGTTGACGAGCGTCCCGTCCATGTCGAGCAGAAGAGCGCGAGCGTCGATGACAACAGGCTCGGCGACGGACATGCGCACTCCAGACACCCGGCTTCAGAGACCAAGGTGGCCCCGCCCGCCGGTCAGGGAGAACGAGCGGGAACCACTTTGTTTCTCCACGGTACAAAATGAACGGCGTCCCCGCCACCACCTACCGGAAACTTCACCGGCTGTTCAGCGGGGCCGCCCGCCCCGCTACGTCCAGTTCGGCTCCATGATGGGCCCCAGCGCCCCGACCACCACGATCTTCTCCGGGTCGAAGTGGTACTTGCCGGCGAAGACGGACCAGCTCGTGATCCAGCGGTACCGGTTCGGCTGCCCGACGTCGTCCCAGCTCTCGTCCCAGATGAAGACGTTGGTGAAGCCGGACACCTGGCGCAGGCGGGCGTTGCTCAGCGCGTACGCGGTCTTGGCGCAGGCCGCCCGGTCGACGGTGGCGATGCCGTCCCAGGTCCGCCACAGGCGGAAGTAGTCGGCCGGACTCGGGATGTAGTACAGGAACTGCGACGGTCCGACCAGGAAGACCGTGTCCCCGGTGGTGGGCGTCGTGAACCGCGTCCCCTCGGCCGGACAGGCGAGCGCGGTCCCGGGCGCCGCGGCCGAGACACCGGCCGTGCCCAGCGGCAGGGCGAGCCCCAGCGCCAGGGCGAGACAGGAACGACGTAACCGTTTCACCGATGCTGCTCCCCTTCCGGTTCCGGCGGCACGAGCACAGGACGGCGGTCCGGGCGGACGGCCGTCCCTCCCCCGTCACTGTGACCGGCCCCCCGGCGCCCGGCAAGGAACCCGGTTCCCGCCGGCGCCCGGGGGTACGGGAATGAGCCACCCGTACGCGTCCGCACTCACCCGGCGATCGCCTCCCACAGGCTCCACACCCCGAGCCCCAGCATCAGCACCGCCGCGATCTGCGTGATCAGCTTCAGCGGGACCCGCTTCATCAGGGCCTTCCCCCCGACGATCCCGAGCCCCGCGACCGCCCACAGCGCGAGGACCGCGCCGAGGCCGACGGAGAGGGGGTCGTCGTAGCGGGCGGCGAGGTTGGCCGTCATGATCTGCGTGAGGTCACCGAACTCGGCGACGAGGATGAGCATGAACCCTGCGCCGGCGACCTTGAGGAAGGACTGGTCCTCCGGGCGGCGGACCTCCTCCTCACCCTCGTCCTTCTTCAGGAGCAGCATCGCGGCGCCGCCGAGGAAGAGGACGCCGGTGAGGGCGTGGACGAGTTGCTGTGGGAGGAGCGTGAGGACGCTGCCCGCCGCGACCGCGAGGACGACGTGGACGAGGAACGCCGCGGCGACCCCGGCGAACACGTACGACGCCCGGTAGCGCGTCCCGAGCACGAGGCCGGCGAGCGCCGTCTTGTCCGGCAGCTCGGCAAGGAAGACGACGCCGAAGACGAGCGCCGTCACGCTGATGCTGATCAAGGTTCCTCAATCGGTAGGGGCCGCCCCACCGAGAGTGCTGGTCCTTGGGACACCTCGGCAGGACAGCACACGAAGAGCCCGCGTCGTACGACACGGACGTGCACTGCTTGCCGAAGGTCTCGCTGGCGGGCCTACGCGCCCCGCCTCCGGGCGCCGGCTCAGACGAGCTGAGCAGTATGTCGACGGTCCGGCGAAGAGCTACTCCCCTTCTGCGCCGTCCATCGTACGCGACGCCACCGACATCGCCGTAGGGACGAAAGTCCCCCTGCCGCCTTCCCCCTGCCTCGGACCTTCTCCTTGCCGCAAACCTTGTTTTGTCATGTGCGCGTCACTAACTTCTTACCGCTCGCACACCTCACCGCAACACGCCCCCGCGAGCATTCCCACGCCCCCCACTCCAACACCCCCACACTCCCCGGGAGTTCGCATGCGAAAGCCCTCCGCGCCTGGACGGCCCCGCATACTGGCCGCCCTTACCGGCCTCCTAGCCTCCGTCGGCGTCCTCAACGGCCC
>NZ_LIRL01001057.1 GCF_001419795.1 Streptomyces niveiscabiei | reverse complement strand
GCCGGGGGCGTCGTCAGGTCCGTGCCGGTCCGCCGAGCCGGTACCCGACGCCTCGGCGTCCGCGTCCACCTGTTCCAGCGGGTCCTCCTGTGACCCGCGCGAAGCGTCGTCACGCGTGTTCATTGCGCCCCGTTTCCGGTGGTTCAGGTCTGGGTGTCGGGTGGCCGTCAGGGGAACGGCTCCACGGCACGGTACTCAGGCGGTGGGGCGGGCGCAGCCTTCGGGGCCGGGTGAGGGTGGTCCGGGAGTTGTCCACAGGGGTTTTCCACAGCGGTTGACATGGGTCGGCAGGGGTTTCATCCTGGAATTCGACGGACCGAACGATCGGTCGGGAAAGGTGAGGGGGATCGAATGGCGACAGTGGCCTCAGCAGCGGCAGCGGAGCAGCGGACGCCGGACGAGCGGTCCGGGGACGACGGCGACCGTCAGGGCCTCTTCGACGCGGCCGTGGCGGCGGACGACCGTATCGAGCCGCGCGACTGGATGCCGGACGCGTACCGGGCGACGCTCGTGCGGCAGATCGCCCAGCACGCGCACTCGGAGATCATCGGCATGCAGCCGGAGGCGAACTGGATCACGCGGGCGCCCTCCCTGCGCCGCAAGGCGATCCTGATGGCGAAGGTGCAGGACGAGGCGGGCCACGGCCTGTACCTGTACAGCGCGGCGGAGACGCTGGGCGCGAGCCGCGACGACCTGCTGGACAAGCTCCACACGGGCCGCCAGAAGTACTCCTCGATCTTCAACTACCCCACTCTGACCTGGGCGGACGTAGGGGCGATCGGCTGGCTGGTGGACGGCGCGGCGATCACGAACCAGGTCCCCCTGTGCCGCTGCTCGTACGGCCCGTACGCCCGCGCGATGGTCCGCGTCTGCAAGGAGGAGTCGTTCCACCAGCGCCAGGGATACGAACTGCTGCTGGCGCTGAGCAACGGCACGAGCGAACAGCACGCGATGGCACAGGACGCGGTGGACCGCTGGTGGTGGCCGTCCCTGATGATGTTCGGCCCGCCGGACGACGAGTCGGCGCACTCCGCGCAGTCGATGGCGTGGAAGATCAAGCGCCACTCGAACGACGAACTGCGCCAGCGCTTCGTGGACATCTGCGTCCCCCAGGCCGAATCCCTGGGCCTCACCCTCCCGGACCCGGACCTGCGGTGGAACGAGGAGCGGGGCCACCACGACTTCGGCCCGATCGACTGGACGGAGTTCAAGGAGGTCCTGAAGGGCAACGGCCCGTGCAACGAGCAGCGCGTCACCCAGCGCAGGAAGGCCCACGAGGACGGCGCCTGGGTGCGGGAAGCGGCGGCGGCCCACGCCGCGAAGCACACCGGCGAGACAGGAGCCCGCGCATGACCACCGACTGGCCTCTCTGGGAGGTCTTCGTCCGCTCCCGCCGAGGCCTCGCCCACACCCACGCGGGCAGCCTCCACGCGCCGGACGCGGAACTGGCCCTGCGCAACGCCCGCGACCTGTACACCCGCCGCGGCGAGGGCGTCTCCATCTGGGTCGTCCCCTCCGCCGAGATCACCGCCTCCTCCCCCGACGAGAAGGACCCCTTCTTCGACCCGTCCGCCGACAAGCCCTACCGCCACCCGACGTTCTACGAGATCCCGGAAGGGGTGAAGCACCTGTGACCCCGACCCGTACGGCACCGGCGCTCGCCCTCGGCGACGACGCGCTGATCCTCTCCCACCGCCTCGGCGAGTGGATGGGCCACGCCCCGGTCCTGGAGGAGGAGCTGGCCCTCGCGAACATCGCCCTCGACCTCCTCGGCCAGGCCCGCGTCCTCCTCTCGCTGGTCGGCGACGAGGACGAACTGGCCTACCTCCGCGAGGAGCGCGCCTTCCGCAACGTCCAGCTCGTCGAGCAGCCCAACGGCGACTTCGCGCACACGATCGCCCGTCAGCTCTACTTCTCGACGTACCAGCACCTCCTGTACGGGGAACTCGCGCGCGGGGAGGGCGAGTTCACCGGCCTCGCCGCGAAGGCCGTAAAGGAGACCGCCTACCACCGCGACCACGCCGAGCAGTGGACGCTGCGCCTGGGCGACGGCACGGACGAGAGCCACGCGCGGATGCGCACGGCGTGCGAGGCGCTGTGGCGGTTCACCGGCGAGCTGTTCGAGCCGGTGGAGGGCCTCGGCGTCGACCCCGGGCCGCTGGAGTCGGCGTGGCGGACCTCGGTCGAGGAGGTCCTCACCCGCGCCGGGCTGCCCGTCCCGGAGGGCCCGCGCACCGGCGCATGGCGGGCGGGCGCCGGTCGGCAGGGCCTGCACACGGAGTCGTTCGGCCGGATGCTCGCGGAGATGCAGCACCTGCACCGCAGCCACCCGGGGGCGTCATGGTGACGGCCCTGGAGGAGCGGCTCCTCGCGGTCGCGGGCGCGGTCCCCGACCCCGAGCTGCCGGTCCTGACCCTGAGGGAACTCGGCGTGGTCCGCGCGGTGCACGTCCAGGAGGCGGGCGCGGTCGAGGTCGACCTCACCCCGACGTACACGGGCTGCCCGGCGGTCGAGGCGATGTCCGCCGACATCGAGCGGGCCCTGCGCGCGGAGGGCGTCCGCGAGGTGACCGTCCGCCGGGTCCTCGCCCCCGCGTGGTCGACGGACGACATCACGGAGGAAGGCCGCCGCAAACTGCGGGAGTTCGGGATCGCGCCGCCGCGCGTGAGGTCCGGCGCGGGGCCGGTGCCGGTGAGCCTGGGGGCGAGGCGCGCCGCCGACGTCCCGTGCCCCCACTGCGGCTCCCCCGACACCGAGTTGCTCAGCCGGTTCTCGTCCACCGCCTGCAAGGCGCTGCGGCGGTGCCGGGCCTGTCTCGAACCCTTCGACCACTTCAAGGAGTTGTGATGGCCCGCTTCCACGCGCTCCGGGTGACCGAGGTGGAGCCGTTGACGGACGACTCCGTGGCGCTGACGTTCGCGGTGCCGCCAAAGCTGCGGGAGGCGTACCGGCACGCCGCCGGCCAGCATCTGGCGCTGCGGCGGCGGGTGGACGGCGAGGAGATCCGGCGTACGTACTCGATCTGTTCCCCGGCGCCGGGTGCCGAGGGGCCGCGGGCGTTGCGGGTGGGGGTGCGGCTGGTG
>NZ_LIRL01001056.1 GCF_001419795.1 Streptomyces niveiscabiei | reverse complement strand
AGATGTGTATCAGGGACGTGTGTGGGGGTGGTGCCGTTGCGCAGTCCGGCGTGATGCCGGGTCGGGGGCCCGGCGGGCGTGTCCCGGGTGGTCCGGCGGGCGCTTCAGGTGGCTCTGCGGGTGCGTCTCAGGTCGGCGACCGTCTCGCCGAACTCGCGTTTCAGGGCGCGGCCGAGGTGCTTCGTGTCGAGGACGCCCCAGCGGGCGGCGATGGCCGCGGTGGAGCGGTCGGTGAGGGCGGGGTCGAGGAGGTCGCGGCGGATGCGCAGGAGGCGTTCGTGGCGGATCCAGGCGGTGAAGGTGAGGTCGGCGCCCTTGAAGAGGGAGTGCAGGTAGCGGACGGAGAGGTGATGGCGGCGGGCGACGCGTTCGGCGGTGAGGTGGGGGTCGTCGAGGTGGGCGAGGGCGTAGACGCGGATGCGGTCGGCGAGGGCGCTGGCGACCGGGGCCCGTTCGGGGGCGGTGTCGGCGAACTCGGCGAGGAGGAGCGCGGTGATGGCGTCCGCGAGGTGGGCGCGGGGTTCGGCCCGGCCGGGGAGGGCGTCCGGGGACAGGGCGTGGCCGAGGAGGGCGCCGATGCCGGTGCGGGCGGAGACGGCGAGGGCGGTGCGGCGGCCGATGGCGTCCACGTGCCGGCCGAGGCTCGCGCGGGGGACGCACAGGACGGTCATGTCGGTGGGGCCGTCGCCGATGATGCGGTAGGGGCGGGTGTTGTCGAGGACGAAGAACTCGCCCGGGGCCAGGGCGTCGCTGCGGCCGTCCTGTCCCACGCCGAGCCGGCCCCCGTGCAGGAGGGTGAGGTGCATCCACTCGCGGTCGGCGGAGGTCATGGTCCGGCCGTCGCGGATGACGGTGGCGCCCGTGGCCTCGATGCGGACGACGGAGGCGGGGCCGATGGCCGTGTGCTCGAACGTCGCGTGGAACACGGGGGCGGGGTCCGTGACCCGCAGCGGGGCGAACAGGGACGAGGCCGCCGCCTCGAACGACTCCGCCCGGTCCTCGTTGTCCGTCATGCCGGTGCACTCCCAGATCCCCCGCCCGGACGGCCACTGTACTGGGATGTTGTGCACGAAATGGGGAGTCCTCGTGCACGTGGTGGTGCCCGCCCGCCACGCGCTGTTCCCTACGCTCGTCGAGGGGAACAGCCCGTCTGGAGACGCGCAGTTGAGGAACGGTTCGATGCACAGTCACACCGAGTTGCGTCTCGGCCCGCTCGCCGAGGTGCGGATCTCTTTCGCGGCCCATCAGAGCGCGACGCTGCTGTCGCTGGTGGCCGACGTGTTCGGGGCGCGCAGTCACGGGGTGCCGCGCAGGTGGCGGGAGATGGTCCGGGGTGCGGTGCCCGAGGCGGGGGCGGCGGTGCTGCGGCCCCTGTTCGCGCCCGGGTACTCGATCATCCCGGACTGCGTCACGCCCACCGCGTGCATGCCGGAGGGGGACGCGGCGGCCCAGTTCGCGCAGTTGACGGACCTCGCGCCGGGGACGCTGCTGGACGAGCTGGAGGCGGAGTTCGGGGGCGAGGTGCCTCCGCAGTGGCGGCCCGTCGTGGACCGGCCCCGGCAGTGGATCCACGGCTACGCGGAGGTGCTGCGGCGGGTGTGGCAGGAGTTCGAGCCGGTGTGGCGGGGCGCGGAGGCGTACCTGCGCCGGGAGACGGAGCGGGTGGGTGCCGCCGTCCTCCAGGACTGTTCCGAGGCGGTGCTCCAGGATCTCAGCTCGCGGTTCCAGCTCGTCGGCGAGAGTCTCCGGCTGCCCGATCCGCAGGCCGACACGTACGCGCTCGACGGGCGCCGGCTCGTGCTCGTGCCGATCCTCTCCGGGCCGGGGGCGTCGATGTTCGCGCTCGACCGTCCCGACCTGGTGTGGATCGGCTACCCGCTGCCCGGGGTCGGTCGGCTCTGGGAGTCCTCGGCGGCGCCCTCCCCCGCCAAGGATCCCCTCGCGCTCGTGGTGGGCCCGCTGCGCGCCGCGATCCTGCGTACCGCCGCGCATCCCCTCACCATGGGGCGCCTCGCCGCGCTCCTGGAGTGCAGCCCCGCCAACGCGACCCACCACTGCCGGCAGCTCACCGACGCGGGGCTCCTCGAACGGTACCGGCAGGGCCGCAACGTGTGGATCGGCCGGACCGAACGGGGAGACGCCGTGGTGGAGTTGCTGTCGCAGGGCGGGACGCTGCCGGACTCGCCCTGGTGATCAGGGCCGGTAGGCCTTGCGGTTGTCGTACGTGACCTTCCCCGCGGGGAGTTTCGCCGGGGCGAACAGCTGGTCGACGGTGACGATGTGGAAGCCGCGGGACTTCAGGCCGGTGATGATGGCGGGGATCGCGTTGACGGTCGTCTTGTGGATGTCGTGCATCAGGACGATGTCGCCGGGGCGGGACTGCGTGGTGACGGTCCTGACGAGCCGGGCGGTGTCGCGGTACTTCCAGTCCAGGGTGTCGATGCTCCAGTGCACGAGCGGGCGGGCCGCCGCTTTGCGCACGGCCGCGTTGTGCGCCCCGTACGGCGCCCGCACGGTGCTCGGCTTGAGCCCCGTCGCCTGCTTGATCGCCGTGTCCGTCCGCGAGAACTCCGCGTTGATCTTCGCGGCGCTCAGTTTCGTCAGATCCGCGTGGTCCCAGCTGTGGTTCCCTATCTGGTGCCCCCCGTTGGCGATCGCCTTCGCCACGGACGGGTTGCGCTGCACGTTCTGCCCGACCAGATAGAACGTCGCTCTCACGTTCCGGTCGCTCAGCGTCTTGAGCAGTCTCTTCGTGTCCGCGACCGGCCCGTCGTCGAACGTGAGCGCCACACATTTCACTTTCCGGCAGTCGACGGCCTTGGCGGCGGCCTCCGCGGTCGAGGCCGTGCCCACCAGCGCGGTGCCGCACAGGGCCGCCGTGAGCACGGAGATGACGAGTCGTCGGCGCATCGGTTCCTCCAGGTTCAGCGGGTTTGCTCGTAAGACGCGCCAGGAGGAGGCATGGATGCGTGTATGTTCTACGAATTTCCGTACGATCAGGGGAAGTTCAGGGCGAGTTCGGCATCTCCGCCACGAACCCCGTCGCGCGGCGGGTGATCCCCGGCCAGTCCCCGGCCGCGACCGCGCCCGCCGGGACCACGTCGGACCCGGCGCAGACCGCGTGGGCACCGGCGGTCAGGAAATCGGCGGCGTTCGTGGCGTTGACGCCGCCCGAGGCGATCAGAGGGACCCCGGGATAGGGGCCGTTGAGGTCCTTGAAGTAGCGGGGGCCCAGGGAGTGGGCCGGGAAGATCTTGACCGCCGCCGCGCCCAGGTCGACGGCGTACGCCACCTCCGTCGGGGTCAGGGCGCCCATGACCAGGGGGACGCGCGCGGCCGTCGCGACCCGCGCCACCTCCTCGCGGCACCCCGGCGTCACCAGGTACGCCGCGCCCGCCTCGATCGCCGCCTCCGCCTGCGCGGCCGTGAGGACCGTGCCCGCGCCGGTGCGGCAGCCGGGGACGGAGGCGGCGTCCCGGAGGTGGGCGGTCAGGCCGGGGGTGGTGTACGTGAACTCGACCCAGGTGATGCCGCCTTGTGCGAGCGCGGTGGCCAGGGCCGCGGCGTCCGGGATCTCGGGGGCCCGGATCACCGCGATCACGCGGTCCTCGGCGAGCGTGGCCAAGAAGTCCTGCATCAGAAGAACGTCCTTACGAGGTCGACGACTTGGGGGTTCGGCGCGTTCGCGTCGTCCAGGACCGGGATCAGGTTCCACTTGTCGAACGCGGTGCAGGGGTGGGAGAGGCCGAGGCGGACGACGTCGCCGACCTGGACGTCCGCGTCGCGCAGGAACGTGTGCTGGTCGTTGAGGGCGGTGACCCGCGCGCCGGTCAAAGCGCCGCCGCCCCGGACCAGTTGGGGTTCGGGCAGCCCCTCGTCGCAGGGGAAGTCCCGCTTGCCGCCGTCGAGGAGCGCGAGGGCCGGTTCGGGGCGGGAGACCACCCGGGCCCAGCCGTGCATGGCGCTGCGCAGCGGGAGCGGGGAGACGGTGCGGTAGTAGCCGTCGTCGTGGATCAGGTAGGCGCCGGAGCGCAGCAGGACACGGGTCCCGGCGGCGCGCACGGGCGCCAACTCCCGTACGACCGTGGCGAAGTGGGCGCTGCCGCCCGCTGTGACGACGGGGTCCGGGACGTCCGGCAGGCCGTCCGCGAGCAGCCTGTCGTGCAGGACGACCAGGTCCCGGAGGTACCTCTCGATCGCGGCGGTGGACTTCAGGGCGCCCTCGTATCCGCTCACTCCGGCGAGCCGCAGCCGCGGGTCCGCGTGGATCGCCCGGGCGACCGCGACGGCCTCGTCGACGCCGCGTACCCCTGTCCGCCCGCCCTCCGCGCCGAGTTCGACGCACACGTCGAGCGGACGCTCCCCGGTGTACGCCGAGCGCAGCAGGTCGACCGTGCGCGGGGAGTCGGCCCAGCAGGTGAAGGAGAACCCGGCGTCGCGGTCGAGTTCGGCGCCGATCCAGCGCAGCCCGGCGGGGTCGAGGAGGGCGTTCGCGAGGTGGACGCGCTGGATGCCGAAGGCGCGGGCGACGCGGACCTGTGCGAGGGTCGCGAGGGTGATCCCCCGTGCCCCGGCGTCGAGTTGGCGCCGCCACAGCGCGGGGGCCATGGTGGTCTTGCCGTGCGGTGCGAGGTCGACGCCGGCCGCCGCGCACCAGTCGGCCATGGTGCGCAGGTTGTGTTCGAGGGCGGACGCGTCGAGGGTGAGGAGGGGGGTGCCGAACTCGTCCAGGGTGGGCCGGGTCGCGAGGAACTCGGCGGCCGTGCTCCCCCACGCGTGGTCCGGCACGGCCTTGAACCGCCAGTCGAGGATCATTCCACGACCGCCTGCGCGTCGATCTCCACGAGCATGACCTCGTGCGGGAGTTCGACGAACACGGTCGTCCGGCACGGCTTGGGCGCGCCCTCGGGGACGTGTTCGGCGATGAACTCGGCGTACACCTCGTTCATCGCGGCGAAGTCGGCGCGGGTGGTGAGGTAGACGCGGAACATGACGACGTCGCCGACGCCGGCGCCGCCCGCTTCGAGGATCGCGCGCACGTTCTCCAGGGTGCGCCGGGTCTGTGCCCTGACGTCGCCCTCGTGCAGGTAGGCGCCGGTCGCGGGGTCCTGCGGGCCCTGGCCCGAGACCTGGAGGATCGGTCCCTTGCGGACGCCTTGCGAGAACGCCCAGGCGGGGGCGGGGGCGCCGGTGGTGCGGATCGCCTGGTGGGTCATGGTCGTGCTCCTAGAGGGTCAGCGCGGACCAGGCCGCGTCGTCGAGGGCGAGGTGGTCGTCGAGGGTGGTGCGGGTGAGGGGCGGGGGGACGTCGGCGCGGGTCGCGAGGGTCGCGGCGGCGGCGAGGTGGCCGAGGCGCAGGGCGTCGG
>NZ_LIRL01001055.1 GCF_001419795.1 Streptomyces niveiscabiei | reverse complement strand
TCCCGGGCCGGAAGGAGCGGCAGCGTTTCGAGAAGGTCATGAAGCGGACCAGGTACCAGCCGGTCGACGGCTACCGGACCGCCTTCGTCGGGGCCCCGCCCGCAGGACCCGCCCTCTCCTCCCGGCCGCCCGCGCCCCGCATCCCCGCGTGTGCCTGCGCCACCCCGCAGCTCGTCGCGAGGATCCAGAACGCCGAGTACCCCGCCGAGCCGAGCGCCCGGATGGGCCCCGCCGCCGCGCTCTTCCGAGCCGAGTGCCGGACGTGCGGCGGCAGGTACGAGAAACCCTGGCGCCGGACCGGCGACACCCCCATCGGCCCGCTGGACAGCGGCGCCACCCCGGGCGGCGACGCTCGCCGAGGACCGTAAGCAGGTCGCTCGGGCCCCGGCAACCGAGGCGCACCCCTGCGGGCCGCATATGGTCGCCGTATCCAAAACCGCATACGCACCGGCAACTTGACGCCGCCTTAGCTGGAGGCATGTCCTACCGCGAACCAGCACGAACGGCGGCCCGCCGCAATCGGTCGCCGGCGCCGCCCCTCTCCCCCGCCCCGGTGACCGGAATCACCGCCTACGGATGCGAGCGGGACGAAGCGGCATTGTTCCGGGAGTTGGCGCCGCGTTTCGGTGTGGCGCCGGTCGTCACGGCGGCGGCGGTGTCCGAGACCAATGCGGAACTGGCGTCGGGAAACCGGTGCATCAGCGTCGGCCACAAGACGCGGATCTCGCATTCCACGCTCCTGGCACTCAGGCAGGTCGGCGTGACGTACATCTCCACGCGGAGTATCGGCTGCAACCATATCGACGTGGAATACGCGGCGAACGTCGGGATTTCCGTCGGGAATGTCACGTATTCGCCGGACAGTGTCGCCGATTACACCTTGATGCTGATGTTGATGACGGTCCGGCACGCGAAGTCCACCGTTCTCCGCGCGGCCGACCATGACTTCCGGCTGAACGCCGTCCGGGGGAAGGAACTGCGGGATCTGACGGTCGGGGTCGTCGGGACGGGGCGTATCGGTACGGCGGTCATGGACCGGCTACGAGGTTTCGGCTGCCGTGTCCTCGCCTGCGGAAAACACCCCGATACCTCGGCCGGTCACGTTTCTCTCGGCGAACTGCTGCGGCTGAGCGACATCGTGACGCTCCATACGCCGCTCACCCCGGAGACGCACCACCTTCTCGATCACCGTCGCATCGGGCAGCTGAAAGCGGGCGCGTTCGTCATCAACACCGGACGCGGTTCCCTCATCGACACCGACGCGCTCGTTCCGGCGCTGGAGAGCGGCCATGTGGGCGGTGCGGCACTGGATGTCGTCGAAGGGGAAGAAGGCGTCTTCTACGCCGACCGCAGAGAAAAACCCATCGAGAACGAAACGCTGCTGCGTCTGCTGAAGCTGCCGAACGCGCTGATCAGTCCGCACACCGCCTATTACACGGAACACGCGCTCAGCGACACGATCGCGAATTCCATCACCAACTGCCTCACCTTCGAAAGCAGGAACCAGCATGGCTAGGCTGAAGGTCGGAATCATCTTCGGGGGCCGTTCCGAGGAACACCCCGTCTCCGTCAAGTCCGCGCAGGAGGTCGCGAAGAGCCTCGACCTCGCCCGGTACGAACCGCACTACATCGGGATCACGAAGGACGGTTCCTGGAAGCTGTGCGACGGCCCCGCCCCGGACTGGGAGAACGGCGCGTGCCGCCCGGTCACGCTGTCGCCGGACAGCGGCGTACGCGGGCTGCTCGTCCTGGCGGACGGGCGGTACGACACGATCGGCCTGGACGTCGTGCTGCCCGTGCTGCACGGCAGACTCGGTGAGGACGGCGCGATCCAGGGACTGCTGGAGCTGTCCGGCATCCCGTACGCGGGCTGCGACGTCCAGAGTTCCGCCCTGTGCATGGACAAGTCCCTCACCTACCTGATGGCCCGCGCCGCGGGAATCGCCACGCCGGGCTTCCGGACCGTGACGGCGGACAAACCCGTCGACGCCGGCCGGCTCACCTATCCCGTGTTCGTGAAACCGGCCCGCTCGGGGTCGTCCTTCGGTGTCACCAAGGCGTCCCGGAAGGAGGACCTCGCGGAGGCGCTCGCAGCCGCCCGGCAGTACGACGCGAAGGTCCTGGTCGAGGAGGCCGTCGAGGGCAGCGAGGTCGGCTGCGCGATCCTGGGGACCGGCGCGGAGCTGATGACCGGCGAGGTGGACCGGATGGCGCTGTCCCACGGTTTCTTCCGGATCCACCAGGAGGCGGACCCCGAGAGCGGTTCGGAGAACGCCACGCCCATCGTTCCGGCGGACATTCCGGCGGAGTCCCGGGCGCTCGTCCAGGAGACCGCGAAGGCCGTCTACCGCGCGCTGGGCTGCCGGGGGCTGGCACGGGTCGACCTGTTCCTGACGGCCGACGGGACGGTCGTCCTCAACGAGGTGAACACGCTGCCCGGCCTCACCTCCTACAGCCGGTATCCGCGCATGATGGCCGCTGCGGGCCTTCAACTCTCCGACGTCATCGACAGGATGGTGGCGCTTGCGCTGGAGGGGAGCGGCCGGTGAAGGACGACTTCGTTTTCCTGGACGAGTTCGTCCCCGGTATCCGCTGGGACGCCAAGTACGCCACCTGGGACAACTTCACCGGCAGACCGGTGGACGGATACCTCGCGAATCGCGTCGTCGGCACCAGGGCGGTGAGCGTGGCGCTCGGCGAGGCGCGCGAGGAGGCCGCGTCCCACGGCTTCGGCCTGCTCCTGTGGGACTGCTACCGGCCGCAGCGCGCCGTGGACTGCTTCCTGCGCTGGGCGCGGCAGCCCGAGGACGGCCGGACCAGGTCGCGGCACTACCCGAACCTCGACCGGGCGGCGATGTTCGAGCAGGGGTACGTGGCCGCCGAATCGGGGCACAGCCGGGGCAGCACGGTCGATCTGACGCTCTTCCACCTGGCCACCGGCGACCTCGCTCCGATGGGCGGTGACCATGACCTGATGGATCCCGTCTCCCATCACGGAGCGGCGGGGATCACGCGGATCGAGGCGGAGAACCGCGCACGTCTGCGGTCCGTGATGGAGCGCTGCGGATTCCGGTCCTACGACTGCGAGTGGTGGCACTACACCCTCGTCGACGAGCCCTATCCGGACACCTACTTCGACTTTCCCATCACCCCGGTGAGCCACGGCTGACCCGGGCCGCCGGCGGGACCGTATCGCCGGCCTATCGGAATCCGCGTACGCGGCGGCAACACCGCGCCGCCTTGACTGGGGCCATGACCTCCAGCGAACCAGCCTCCCTGGGCACGATCCCGCTCGGCCTCGGCGACATCGCCGCCGTCGTCGGCGGGACGGCCGTGGGCGACAGCACCGTGACCGTGACCGCGCCGGCCGTGCTCGACGGCCGGCAGGCCGAGCCCGGCGGCCTCTTCGTGGCCTTCGCCGGCGAGCACGCCGACGGTCACGACTACGCCGTCCAGGCCGGCCGGGCCGGCGCGGTCGCGGTGCTCGGCTCGAAGCCCACGCCGCTGCCCACGGTCGTCGTCGAGGACGTCCGGGCCGCGCTCCAGGCGCTCGCCGCCCATGTCGTGGCCCGGCTGCGCGACCGGCTGACCGTCGTCGGGGTGACCGGCTCGCAGGGCAAGACCACGACCAAGGACCTGCTGGCGGCCGTCCTGTCGGGCAGCGCCCCGACGACGGCCACCCTCGGCTCCCTCAACAACGAACTCGGCGTCCCGCTCACCATGCTGCGCGCCGGCGCGCACCCGGTTCCTCGTCCTGGAGATGGGCGCCCGCCACCTCGGCGACATCGCCCACCTCACCCGCCTGGTCGCGCCCGACATCGCCGTCGTCCTCAACGTCGGCCGGGCCCACCTCGGCGAGTTCGGCTCGCGCCGGGCCATCGCCGAGACCAAGGGCGAACTGGTACGGGGCCTGGCGCCGGGCGGCACCGCCGTCCTCAACGCCGACGATCCGCGGGTGGCCGCGATGCGCTCCCTCGCCGACGGCCCGGTGCTGACCTTCGGCCGGGCGCGGCACGCCGACGTACGGGTGCTCGGCCCGACGCTGGACCGGCTCGGCCGCCCCTCGTTCACTCTGCGCACCGCCGACGCCTCGGCCCCCGTCACGCTGCCGTTCACGGGCGCCCACCAGGCCCTCGACGCGGCGGCGGCGACAGCGGCCGGCCTCGCTGCCGGCCTCCCCCTCGACGTGGCCGCGGCGGCCCTGTCCACCGCGTCACTGTCCAGAGGGCGCATGGATCTGCGTCCCCTACCCGGCGGTGCGACCCTGCTCGACGACTCCTACAACGCCAACCCCGACTCGACCCGCGCCGCCCTGGACGCCCTCGCGGCGATCGAGGGCACGCGCCGTATCGCCGTCCTCGGCGCGATGCTCGAACTCGGCGCCACCAGCGAGGCCGAGCACCACGCCGTGGGCGCGTACGCCGCCGGCCGCGCCGACCTGGTGGTCACGGTCGGCGAGGCCGGCCGGGCCATCGCCGACGGCGCGGGAGAGCGGGCCGTCGCGCTGCCCGACAACCCCACGGCCGTCGACTGGCTGCGCGCCCGCCTCACCGACGGCGACGTGGTCCTCGTCAAAGCCTCACGCGGGGCACGCCTCGACGAGGTCGCCACGGCCCTCGCCCGGTAGGGCCGGTTCAGGGGCCCTCGACGAGGATGAGGCTGTTGCCGTCGGGGTCCCGCACGGCGAACATCGGCGGCACCCCGGGACCCATCCGTACGACCTCCTCGTCCGCGTCGACGCCCCGTGCGCGCAGGTCCGCGTGGTCGGCGTCGGCGTCGCGGGTCGTCAGGCGGATGCCGGCCGGGACGCCTTCGGGAACGAGCGCGACAGTCGTCGCCGCTCCGGGCGGGGCCACCTCGATCCAGCGGCCGGTACCGAAGGGGACGTCCCGGCGTATTTCGAAGCCGAGTTCGTCGACGTAGAACGCGGTCGCCTTGCGCTGGTCGGTGACGCGGATCGCGACCGTGGCCACCTGGGTGACGCGGCTGGTGCTGCTCATCTCATGCCTCCAGTTCCTCGGGGTTCACCAGGTAGGACGGCGGCGGGCGAGCAGACTCATCGCATCGCCCCGTCCGTGCAGGTCGTCGAGGGCCACACGCCGTCCCGAGAGCGCGAGCAGCAGGGACAGCGCGGGTCCGGTCACCTCCGGGCCGTCGCCGATCGACACGTCGGCGTCGGTTGCCGTGAGGCGGAGAGCGGCCACGCGTTCCTTCGCGCCGCCGAAGGACACCGGGGTGCGGGCCTGGAGGCGGAGCGCCCTGACGACGGCGTCCCGGGGGTAGGGGCGGGTGAGGCGCAGCGGGCGGCGGATGTCCTCGCCGTGGACGATCTCCTCGACGAGCCGGGTGTCGAGGGGCGCCGGGGGGAGTGACGTCCGTTGGGCGACCTCGCGGCGGCGGGCCAGCGTCTGGCCCGGTGAGGCGCCGCGCTCGCGCGTCACGCCGGCCGCGTTG
>NZ_LIRL01001054.1 GCF_001419795.1 Streptomyces niveiscabiei | reverse complement strand
CAGTCCCTCCTCCTGGGACACCCCCTCCACCCCACCCCGAAGAGCCGGGAGGGCCTGACCGATGCCGAAACCCTTCGCTACTCACCCGAGTCACGCGGCTCGTTCCCCCTTCACTGGCTCGCTGTCGCCCCGTCCGTACTCGCCACCGACTCCGCCTGGACCGAGAGCGGACGAGGGGTCCGCGCGGAGCACCTGACCGCCCGACTGGCCGGCCCCGGGCTCCCGTTGCCCGAGGGGTACGCCGCCCTGCCCGTGCACCCCTGGCAGTTCCGCGAGGCCCGGCACCGCCCCGAGATCGCGGCCCTGCTGGACGCCGGGCTGCTGAAGGACCTCGGTCCGTACGGCCCCGACTGGCAGCCGACCTCCTCGGTCCGCACCGTCCACCGCTCCGGCGCCCCCGCGATGCTCAAGCTCTCGCTGGCGGTGCGCATCACCAACTCCCGCCGGGAGAACCTCCGCAAGGAACTCCACCGGGGCGTCGAGGTGCACCGCCTGCTGCGCACCGGCCTCGCCCGCCAGTGGCACGCGGCCCACCCGCACTTCGACATCGTCCGCGACCCGGCCTGGCTCGCCGTCGACGACCGCGCGGGCCGGCCGGTGACGGGACTGGACGTGGTCATCCGGCACAACCCCTTCGCCGCGTCGGACGACGTCTCGTGCGTCGCCGGTCTCGTGTCGCCCCGCCCGCATGCCCCCGGGCCGCTGCCCGGCGCCCGCCGCCCTTTGGCCGATCAACACCTGGACCTCCTCTCCTTCCGTTCTCGTCTCACGACCCTCGTGGACCGCCTCGCCTCCCGCAGCGCCCGCCCGCGTGGTGCCGTCGCCGTCGAGTGGTTCCTGCGGTACCTGGAACACGTCGTCCGCCCGGTGCTGTGGCTCGACGGCGAGGCGGGGATCGCCCTGGAGGCCCACCAGCAGAACACCCTCGTACTCCTGGACCCGGACGGCTGGCCCGCGGGCGGCCGGTACCGGGACAACCAGGGCTACTACTTCCGCGAGTCCCGCCGCGCCGACCTCGACGCCCGGCTCCCCGGCATCGGCGCCTCCAGCGACACGTTCGTCTCCGACGAGGTCACCGACGAGCGCTTCGCCTACTACCTCGGCATCAACAACGTGCTCGGCCTGATCGGCGCGTTCGGCTCCGAACGCCTCGTGGACGAACGCCTGTTGCTCGCCGCCTTCCGCCGCTTCCTCGAATCGGCCGCCACCGGTCCCCGCCGGATGCGCACCTCCCTCTCTTCCCGGCTGCTCGACTCACCCGTCCTGCGCTGCAAGGCGAACCTCCTGACCCGGCTGCACGGCCTCGACGAACTCGTCGGCCCGGTCGACACCCAGTCCGTCTACGTCACCATCGCCAACCCCCTCGCCTTCTCGGCCTCCTAGACCCCGGCCTCTCTCCTCATCCCACCCGCCTCCCGAAAGGAGCGTTCCTGTGTCGACCACGAAAGGCCACGACGAACCCAGCACCACCGGAGACCTTCTGGACGGGGTCGCCGACTGGGGCCCCACCCTCTGCCATGTCGGCATCTTCCACCTCATTCCTGTGACGTTCGAACGGGGAATCCCCCTGGTGGCCCGCTGGATGAACGACCCCGCCGTCGCCGCCTTCTGGGACCTTGCGGGCCCCGAGATCCGGACCACCCGGCACATCCGAGTCCAACTCCAGGGCGGCGGGCGCAGCGTCCCCTGCCTGGGGGTGCTGAACGGTACGCCGATGAGCTACTGGGAGATCTACCGCGCGGACCTCGACCCGCTGGCCCGCTACTACCCGGCCCTGCCGCACGACACCGGCCTGCACCTCCTCATCGGGGACCCGCGCGACCGGGGGAGAGGGCTGGGCGGGGTCCTGTTGCGGACCGTCGCCGACCTCATCCTCGACAAGCGCCCCGACTGCCCCCGGGTCATCGCCGAACCGGACGTCCGCAACGCTGCCTCCCTCCGCATCTTCTACACCTCCGGCTTCGAGCGCATCTGCGAGGTCGACCTCCCTTCCAAGCGGGCCGCGGTCATGATGCGCGACCGCGATTCCCTGTGCCCCCTGCCCGAGGGCCGGCGGCCCCAGTTCACGGACCCCGACCTCCCGGACTTCTGGTGACGATTCGAAATTGCTTCGTTACTCATAGTGACGTTCCGGATGTCGCCCGAGTTCCCTCGTCGCCCAAATTTTTTTCCTCGCATCCACTCGCACTCATCGGCCCCTTCCATCACCTGCCCCGCCCCCTCC
>NZ_LIRL01001053.1 GCF_001419795.1 Streptomyces niveiscabiei | reverse complement strand
CCCCGGGCCCACCCCGCCCGACCCCGAGGGAGAACCGCCCCCCACTGGTGAGGTGCAGCAGCGCGGCCTGCTCCCCGAGCGCGACGGGATGGACGTTGGGCAGCACACTCACCGCCGTCCCGACCCGGATCCGCCGCGTACGCCCGAGCAGCAGCGCGGCCAGCGTGACGGCCGAGGGACACGTGCCGTAGGGCACGAAGTGATGCTCGGCCAGCCACACCGAGTCGAGACCCGCCTCCTCCGCGACCTCAGCGGACCGCACGGCCCGGTACAGCGCCTCCCCCTGCCCCTGTCCGGGGAACTGGGCCGCCAACACGAAACTTCCAACGCGCATGGACTTTCCTGCTTCCTTGGCTCCGACACGGAGCTCCCCCACACCGGCATAACCGCCTGACACGTGCCGAGGACACGGCCTGGCGAAGAGATTTCCGGATTGTCTGGAGAACGGCTCCGAGGAGCCACTCAACCCCCTCACCCCAGGGGGACTTGTGGGGATTGGCCGTTCATCGCCTACCCCGCATTCCGCCGCGTAGGCTGGAGCGGAACCACGCTCCCTGCACAAGCCCGTGAGGTGTCCCGTGTCCCCGCGCCGCAACCGCCCCAAGGGCACCGACCCGTCAGGCCACAGCGCCGAGGACGACCGCGCGGGCCGCTACGGCGGCTGGCAGTCCTCGACGGACTGGGCCGGCGAGGAGTGGAGCGTGCGGCATGTCGCGGGCGCGAGCAGCCAGGGCAAGTCGTACCGCTGCCCCGGCTGCGACCAGCTGATCCCCGACGGCGTCCCCCACGTCGTCGCCTGGCCGCAGCACGCCGGCGTCGACGACCGCCGCCACTGGCACAAGGCCTGCTGGAACGCGCGGGACCGCCGCACCCCGGGGGTACGACGGTCCCGAAACGCACCGCGCTTCTGAGCGACGGTCACACGTCCCGCTTCTCCAGCAACGCGAACCCGGCACCGAAGGCGGCCCCGGTCACCACGAGGGCGATCAGCAGCGAGTCCCACGCGGACGGCCCGGACTCGGTCAGCGTCTCCGCGTAGAACGTGCTCAGCAGATTCGGGATCGAGTACTCGAAGAGGAAGTCCCGCAGCCCGGACAGCGACTCCGAGAACATGAACAGCGCGAGCACGAGCGGCGCCAGCACCAGCCCGATCATGATCGTGATGGCCCCCGCCGAGTGCCGTACGACCGACCCGACGGCCAGCGACAGCATCCCGAGCAGCGCGATGAACAGGGACACCCCGAAGGTCCCCTTGACCCACTCGCCGGTGGACGGCGTCCGCGCCCCGTCGAGCAGCGCGACGTCCGCGAGCGCCACGATCAGCGTCGACACGAACGTGAACACGAACGCGACGCCGAAGAACACGATGCCCTTGGCCGCGAGCACCCGCCCCCGCGAGGGGCACGCCACCATCGTCGTACGGATCATCCCGGTGCCGTACTCGGACGCGGTCGTCAGCACCCCCAGCGTGATCACGCACATGCTGCCGAGCAGCAGCCCGAACACGCCGTAGGACAGGGGGTTGTCGCCCTGAAGGTCATACGGATCGGCATTGGCGGCGATGAGTACGGCCGTCAGCAGCCCGACGCCGACGACCATCACCACGAACACCCCGAGCGTCCACATCGTCGACCGCACGGACCGGATCTTCGTCCACTCCGAGGCGACGGCATGCCCCAGATGCGTCCGCACGACCGGGATCGGCGACGTGTACCCGCCACCGGCCTGCTGCCACACCTGCGGCGAAGGAGTCTGCTGGCTCATCGTGCGTCCTCGGTGTCAGTGTTCTTCTTCTCAACGGAGACGGCCCCGACGGCAGCACCGCCCGCCGCCTTCTCGCCCGGCGCGTCCACGGCGCTCTCAGCACCGTCGGGCACCCCACCCGCAGCCTCCGCCCTGACCGGCGCAATCACCAGCGTCCCGGGCTCCTTCCCGCCTGCCGCCCCGCCGGGCCGAGCCGGAGAAACCACCGGAGCCGGCCCGAAGCCACCGGGAGCGCTCTCCTGCGCGGCGGCCGGAGCAGTGGCCTGCGCGGCGGCCGGAGCGGCGACCTGCGCCCCCGACTCGCCCCCCGCCTGGCCCTGGCCCG
>NZ_LIRL01001052.1 GCF_001419795.1 Streptomyces niveiscabiei | reverse complement strand
GCGGTGTAAGTGTTCCCGGGTCACACAGGCCGCCCCCGCCCGGGGTCGGCCGTTCGCGCAGCCCCCGGGTGGGGCGCGGGCCGATCGGGCGGGGGCCGTGGGGCTCGCGGGGCGGGAGGTGGCCCAGGTGGGGACGGCTCGCTGTGGAGGGCTGCCCTCACCGCGCTGACCTGCGGAAACCGTGTGAGCCCACCTCCGGGGGCGCGCTCGCTGTGGGGCGAGGACCGTCACGCCGCCTTCAGCCAAGACCCGCCGGGTTGCTGATCCGGAAACGCCAGCGGTCGTCGGCACCCCGGTGGGCCACGTCGATCGCCGTGCCCGTGAAGCGCAGGGGGCGCCCGTCGGGGGTCGTGCCCGAGTGCGTGTAGTCGATGATCAGGAGGGCCGTGTCGCCCGCGGTGTGGGCCTCGCGGAGGGTGAGGGCGATGGGGAGGTCGGTGATGGGGACGCCCTGGGTGTCGCGGTCGGGGAGGACGGTGACGGCGTCCTGCGTGAAGAGGTCCTTCAGCGCGGCCGAGTCCTTCGCGTTGAAGGCGCGCTGGAAGGTGGCCGGGAGGTCGCGTACGTCGTACGGCGGGGTGTGATCCATGGGGCCAGCTCAGGGCGGGCCCTGCGGTGGGGCAAGCGCGGGGTGCCCGGTACGTCAGATCGGCCCGCGCCCGCCGTCAGGACGCGTGCCAGTCCGACGGCTCCGCCACCCACCCCGCCATCAGCACCAGCCCCGTCCTCCGGTGCACCGCGAGGAACCCGAAGGGCCGGTCGAAGCGCGCCTCGACGGTTCTGGTGGTCCAGCGGAACTCCGGAACCCCGCCCGCCGCAGCGGCCACC
This sequence comes from Streptomyces niveiscabiei, assembly GCF_001419795.1. Taxonomy (GTDB): domain Bacteria; phylum Actinomycetota; class Actinomycetes; order Streptomycetales; family Streptomycetaceae; genus Streptomyces; species Streptomyces niveiscabiei. The sequence continues at coordinate 3,205 of NZ_LIRL01001052.1, read as the reverse complement.
AGCGTCACCGCCGCCGCCTCGAACCCCTCCGCGCCGAACCGGGCGACGGCGGACTGCTCGGCCGAACTCACCGCGAGGGGACGCCCGCTGACCCCGGGGAAGTGCCCGCGCGACCTGTCCCGCGCGGCCCCCAGGCCGAACAACTCGGCCCGCTCCAGCAGATCATGGCGAGCCGTCAACGCGAACGGCGCGGTGAGCACCCGGAGTTCGACAGGCTTCTCCTCCGCACTCGGCGTCTCCCGCACCCGCACACCGGGCCCGGCGTCACCGAGGGGAAGCCGGGAGCCGGGAACGACGGCATGCTCCCCGGCGAGCAGCCCGACGCCCGCCCGCAGCACCCGGGACGCCGACAACTCCGGCTCACCCAGCAGAAGATGGACGTCCAGAGACTCCGTACCGAGCACCCGCACCTCAGTGACGTACCCGAACGGCGTGCAGGCCACGGCGAGTTCGTCGGCGGAGCCGGTCACCCGGCGCAGGCCCAGGTACGCGCGGTCGGTCCAGTGCGGGGAGTCCAGGAACGTCTCCTGGAACCGCTCCACCCACCGCGTCCGCAGCGCCAGCGCGCTCGCGAGCACGAACTCGGTGTCCCGGTCGAGGGCGACCGGCATCGAGGGGACACGCCCGCCGGTGCGCTCGCGGGCCCACGCGTCGAGGGCGGCCCGGTCGGCGTCGAGGTCACCGGTGAGGACCCCGCGCGCGAGGCCCTCGCCCCACGACTCCCGCAGCTCCAGGGCCCGCCGCGCCCACACGCCGACCGCGCCGTCCAGCCCGGCGACGTCCGCGAGCCCGGCGAGCAACTCCCGCGCCAGGGACGCCGCCCGCGACGCCGGCACCCCCACCGCGGCCGACAGCTCCGCGCGGGCCGCGCCGTCCGCCCCGTCCGCGAGGAACGCCAGCAGCGGCCACACCCCGGCCGCCGAGAAGGCCGTACCGTGCGAGACGTCCACGGACCCGGCCCACCGCGAGGTGAGCGCGTTCACCGCCTGTACGGCCGTCCGCATACCCGTTACCGCCCCCGTTTACCGCTCGCTTACGATGCGCCCGCACACCTGTGTGAAAACCGGACCGTCCGAACCAGGAGCACGCTACCCGTGTCGACATCCCCGCCGCACGAGCCCCAGGGGCCCCAGGACAACCCGTTCCGCGCCCCGGAGCCGGGCCGGGCACCTGAGCCGGGCCGGGCACCTGTCGCCGCGCCGGCGCCGCAGGGCTGGGGGCAGGGCTGGGCGCCGGGGCCGTACCGGCCGGCGCGGCAGGTCAACGGCGTGGCGATCTCCGCGCTCGTGCTGGGCGCGCTGTGCTTCCTGCCGGCCGTCGGGATCGTCCTCGGGATCATCGCGCTCGTCCAGATCAAGCGGCGCGGCGAGCGCGGCCGGGCGATGGCCGTCATCGGGATCGTCCTGTCGTCCCTCGGCCTCGCCCTGTGGCTCGTCGCGCTCACCACGGACGTCGCCCGCGACACCGTGCGCGCCATCGAGGACGCCGCCGACACCACCACCGTCTCCGCCCTCGACACCGGCGACTGCTTCGACCTGCCGCCGGGCGACACGATCGGCGACGACGTGTACGACGTCGACGAGACCGACTGCGAGCGCCCGCACGACGCCGAGATCTTCGGCGTCGTCCCCGTGAGCGGCGACGAGTTCCCCGGGCGGGCCAAGCTGCGGGAGGTCGGCAACGACCAGTGCTACGACCTCAAACGCCGCTACACCATGGACCCCTGGGCCGTGCCGGACGACACCGACTGGTACACCCTGCTGCCCGAGCGCGACGGCTGGGAGGCCGGCGACCGCGCGGTCACCTGCGTCTACGCCCACTCCGACCTCGGCGGCTCCCTGCTCGGCTCGCTGCGCCGCGACGAGACCACCCTCGACGACGACCAGATCGCCTTCCTGACGGCCATGTCCGCGATCGACGACGCCCTGTACGCCGAGCCCGAGGACTACCCGGAGGAGGACCTGGCGGCCAACACGGCGTGGGCCGCCGAGGTCCGCGACGCGCTCGGCCAGCAGCTGACGGCACTTCAGGCGCGCTCCTGGTCCGGCGCGCAGCCCTCGATCGACCTCTTCCTGCGGGACCTGCGCGAAGCGCGCGAGTCCTGGCGCAAAGCCGCCGCCGCCGACGACGCGGACGCGTACTACGAGGCGTACGACGCCGGGTACGCGTTCGTCGACGGCACCACCACGATCGGGGCGCGCAGCGCGCTGGGGCTCGCGGTGACCGCGCCCTCGTACAGCGAGGACGGCGGCCGGCTCGACGTCTGAGGTGTGAACGCGGCTATACCGGGAGAAAGTTCCCCCGTAAAGCTCCACCCCGGGTTTTGTCATCACATCGAGTGATTCTCTGGCCTTTGCTTGCATGGAGGAACCCAGGGTTGCCAGGCTGTAGCTGTCTGTAAAGCCTGATGGGAGCGGCCTTGTGAGTATCGGTGAGCAGCCGGCGTATCTGAGGGTCGCGGGGGATCTGCGCAGGAAGATCGCCGACGGTTCGCTCCCGCCGCACACCCGGCTGCCGTCCCAGGCGCGGATCCGCGAGGAGTACGGCGTCTCCGACACGGTCGCGCTGGAGGCGCGCAAGGTGCTGATGGCCGAGGGGCTGGTCGAGGGCCGCTCCGGGTCGGGGACGTACGTCCGTGAGCGGCCCGTCCCCCGCCGGATCGCCCGCTCCGGATTCCGGCCGGCCGGGGGGGCCACGCCGTTCCGGCAGGAGCAGGCCGAGAGCGACGTCCGGGGTACCTGGGAGTCCAGCAGCGAACAGGCCGACGCCGACGCCGGGGTCGCCGCCCGGCTCGGCATCGAGGCGGGGGAGCGGGTGATGCGCACCCGCTACGTCTTCCGCGAGGGCGGGCGGACGATGATGCTCTCCACGTCCTGGGAGCCGCTGGCCCTCACGGGGCGTACGCCCGTCATGCTGCCCGAGGAAGGGCCCCTCGGGGGGATGGGGGTCGTCGAGCGGATGCGGGCCATCGACGTCATCGTCGACAACGTCGCCGAGGAGGTGGGGGCCCGGCCCGGACTCGCCGATGAACTGGCCGCGTTGGGGGGTGTGCCGGGGCATGTGGTGATCGTGGTGCAACGGACGTACTTCGCGTCGGGGAGGGCGGTGGAGACGGCGGATGTGGTGATTCCGGCGGATCGGTATCGGGTTGCTTACCACTTGCCGGTTCGCTGAACGGTTCGTCGGGGGCCGGGCGGGGGGTGTG
>NZ_LIRL01001051.1 GCF_001419795.1 Streptomyces niveiscabiei | reverse complement strand
GCATCCCGCCGGCGCCGGCGGAGCCGGAGGGCACGCCGATCGACTTCGAGAACGAGGCGGCGCTGGCGGAGAGGTACCCGGGGCTGTGGGGGCGGTTCAAGGAGTGAGGGGCTGGGTACGGGACGCCGGCCGCCTGGTCATCGTACAAATCACCGGCCTCCGTACAGGACCCCCTCACACCCCCCGCCGCCGCGAACCGTCGCTCGGGATGTACCCCTGCACCCCCTCCGCCTTCAGCACGGCGTGATGCAGCGGCGCCCGGTTCGCCTGGTCCAGCGCTGACGCGGTCGTCNNACGACCGCGACGACGGCGCCCAGGACCGCCCAGGGGCTGCGGACCCAGCGCTTCGGCTGCGGTGTGCGGTGCTCGTTCATGTTCCCCGGCCTCCCTGTCGGCGTGTGTCGTGCATGACGTTAGGGGCGGGGGATGGGAGGAGGCTGAACCCCGCCTGAGACGTTCCTGTGACCGCCCGGCCCTGCAACTCGGCGGCGCGGGCGCGGATGCGGGGCAGCAGGCGCATCAGCGCGAGGCCGGGGCAGGTGGTCATGTACCCGTCCTTGTGACCGGCGATCGCGGGGAGGGACGCGGTGGTGCCGGCGGCGTACCGGCTGTACCCGCTCGTGGACGTGAGGCGCGCGAGCCCGCGGGGGTCGACGTCGGACAGGCCCAGTTTCCACGCGGCGAGCGCGGCGATGGACTCGGTCATGGCGGGCGGGACCGGCGTCCCGGAGGTGAACGTGCCGAGCGCGGCAATACCCGTCGTGCGGTGGTTGAAACCCTGCGTGTGCGCGCCGGTGACCGCCCGGTCGGCGCCGCCCGCGCGGCCCTCGTAGATGGTTCCGCAGCGGTCGACGAGGAAGTTGTAGCCGATGTCGTCCCAGTCGCGGACCCCCGTCTGACCTGCGCGGAGGTAGCGGATGATGCGGGGCGCGTCGGCGCAGTCGTACCGGTTCGGGGAGTCGGTGTGGTGGACGAAGACGGCGACGACCTTGTCGTCGTAGCGGGGCGCG
>NZ_LIRL01001050.1 GCF_001419795.1 Streptomyces niveiscabiei | reverse complement strand
ACCCCCACCAGCACCCCCACCGCGACGATCGCCGCCACGTGCTCCTTCCCCGCGAGGTTCGTCTTGACGGCCACCTCCACCAGCATCGCGAGCACGACCACCGCCCCGGTCACGTACGCCCGGTACCGCCACGCCAGACACACCGCGAGCCCCACGACGGCGGCCGACGGCCCCGTGTCGACGACCTTCGCGTCCGAGGCGGGCAGCCCTAACACCGGCACATCGGGCCCCAGCGCGACGCCGACGCGCGCGTACAGCGTCCCGGCGAGGGTCGCGGCGTACGCGACGGCCAGCGTCCGCCACCACCCGAGACAGATCTCCGCGAGCCCGAACACCAGCAGGATCTGGGCCAGCGCACCCCAGACCGGCAGGTCGAGCGCGGGGACGAAGAGGGAGAGCGGCGTACGGAGCAGAGCGAGGTAGAGGGGGTCCTGCGCGCGGACCGCGCCGAGGTCCTGGACGACCTGGTACCCCCAGTCGAGGTTCTGCACGGCTTGCAGCACCGACGTCGTACAGACCGCGGCGACCGTCATCACCGGTACGGCCCACCGCCGCCGCACGGCGAGCCACAGCGGGCCCCACTCGGTACGGGCCCACCGGACGAGGACGTTCATCGGCGGCCTCCCGGCAACCATCCCGGCACTTCCAAGAACCCCTCCGCCCGAGCAGACGCCAGCCCGATCCGGGGCAGGTCCGCGCTCTTCTCGAAGAGCAGGAACCGCGGCTCCCAGATCGGCCGGTACTTCGCGTTGGCCCGGTAGAGGGACTCGATCTGCCACCACCGGGAGCAGAAGCTGAGCAGGGACCGCCACAGCCGCAGCACGGGCCCGGCACCGAGCCGCGCCCCGCGTTCGAAGACGGACCGGAACATCGCGAAGTTGAGTGAGACCTGAGTGATCCCGATCTCCCCGCCCCGCCGCAGGAGTTCGATGACCATGTACTCCATCAGCCCGTTGTCGCTGCCGCGATCACGCCGCATGAGGTCGAGGGAGAGCCCGCGGGGGCCCCACGGTACGAAGGACAGCAGCGCCCGGGGCACCCCGTCCGCGTCGAAGCACTCGACGACCACGCACCGCCCGTCCCGGGGGTCCCCGAGCCTGCCGAGCGCCATGCTGAACCCGCGCTCGGTGTCCCCGTCCCGCCACGCGTCGGCCAGCCGTACGACCCCGGCCATCTCGGCGCCCGGAACCTCCTCGTGCCGCCGGATCCGCACGGTGTACCCAGCCCGCCGCACCCGGTTGTACGCCTGCCGCACGGTCCGCATCGCCCTGCCCTCCAGCGTGAACTCGTCCACCTCCACGATCGCCTCGTCCCCGAGTTCCAGCGCGTCGAGCCCGTGCCGCCGGTACACGTTCCCCGCCTCTTCCCCGGCCCCCATGACCGCCGGAATCCACCCGTGCGCCCGCGCTTCGTCGAGCCACGGAGCAATCGCCCCCGGCCACGCCTCGGGATCTCCGAGCGGATCTCCCGAGGCGAGGGAAACACCCCCGACGACCCGATAAGCGACCGCCGCTTTGTACGTCGGCGACCACACGACGCTCTTTTCCCGGCGCAAGGAGAAATAGCCGAGGGAATCCCGCTCGCCATGTTTGTCGAGGAGTTCCCGGAGCCGTTTCTCGTCCTCGTGGTCCAGCGGGTCGACGACCCGGCGGGAACGGAACGCGGCATACAGCACGGCGAGCACGAGGACGGTGCTCATCCCGTTGACGGCGACATCGACCCAGGTGGGCGGCGCGACCCCCGACTCCTCGGCGGAGACCGACGCGAGCCGCAGAGTGCCGTACCACCACTGCCGGGCGAAGCTGCCGCCCGCTGTGTCGGTGAGCGCGACCAGCCCTCCGGCCAGCAAAGACGCGCCCAGCAGCCCGCCCCCGCCCACCAGAGCCGCGAGCTTCGGGTTGGCCCGGTCCCCCTTGGCGTAGAACTCCGGCCGCCCGAGAAGCAACGCCAGCACGAACCCGGCGGTGATCCCGAGGGACACCCAATTCTGCGGATAACGTCGGACTTCAGGCAGCAGCATGGCCACGGAGAACAGCAACAGAAAAGCCCCGCTGAGCCCCAGATTGAGAATCCACGCGGCCCGCTTCCGCCTCCGCGTCATCACGGCGAGAAACGTGGCGAAAACCCCGGAGGAAAATCCGGCGGTCAAGAGATACGGCGTGAAGAGATCCGCCTGATTGTGCTGCCGGACATCCTGTCCGAACGACACCCACACCCCACTGAGGAAGTTGACGAACGCAACCACCCGCAGATACCAGACAACGACAGCACCAGCCCGAACGCGTCCCATGCGTCGGGATGCTATGTCCCGTTATGCGCAAACCTGACGATCACCGCGCAAGGGCGCAGCCCGACCCGACGGGACTGCGCCCACACCCCTACGCCTCGGACGCCTCCGGCTCCACGGCCTCGTCCGCAGGCTTCTCCTCCGCCTTCTCCGGCAACTCCGCGGCGAGCGCGGCGGCGGCCTGCACCAGCGGCAGCGCCAGCACACCCCCCGCACCCTCCCCGACCTGCACGTTCTGCTCCAGCAGCGGCTCCAGCGCCATCCGGTCGAGCGCCTTCGCCTGCCCCGGCTCCCCGGTCCTGTGCGCGGCCAGCCACCAGTCCGGCGCCCGGAAGGCGACCCGCTGGCCCACCAGCGCACACGCGGCGACAACCACCCCGTCCAGCACGACCGGCAGCTTCCGTACGGCGCACTGGAGCAGGAACCCGGTCATCGCGGCGAGATCCGCGCCGCCGACGGTCGCCAGCAGCTGAAGCTGATCCCCGAGCACCGGCCGGGCCCGCCGCAGCGCGTCCCGGATCGCCGCGCACTTCCGCATCCAGGCGAGGTCGTCGATGGCGAGCCCGCCACGCCCCGTCACGACCGAGGCGTCCGTCCCGCACAGCGCGGCGATCAGCACGCCGGCCGCCGTCGTCCCGCCCACGCTCACATCACCCAGCACCACGAGGTCGGTCCCCGAGTCCGCCTCCTCGTCGGCGACCGCCACGCCCGCGCGGAACGCCGCCTCCGCCTCCTCCAGGGTCAGCGCGTCCTCGATGTCGATACGGCCGCTGCCCCGCCGTACCCGGTGCCGTACGACATCCGCCGGGAACGCGTCCGGCTCGCAGTCCAGGGACATGTCCACGACCCGCACCGGGACCCCGGCGCGGCGCGCCAGCACGGAAACGGGGCGACCGCCCTCCAGGATCGCCCGCACCAGCTCGGCGGCGGTGCCGGCCGGCCGCGAGGAGACGCCCAGTTCGGCGATCCCGTGGTCCCCGGCGAACAGCACGACCCGGGGGCGGTCGACCGGGCGCACCGGGACCACGCCCTGCGCCGCCGCCAGCCACTCACCCAGGTCGTCGAGGCGCCCCAGCGCACCGGGCGGCACGATCTGACGCTCACGCCGCGCCTCCGCGTCGCGCCGTACCCCGCCGTCGGGGCGCTCGATCAGATCGGTGAAGTCGTCGAGATTAAGCGAGCTCATTCGCCGAACAGTACCGGCCCCGGTCGAACAGTTTCCGCGCCACATCTCACCGCCGGGGGTGCGGCGTCGTTGCACGCAAGATCGCGATCCCATACGTTCCGTTTCGCGAAGAATGTCGCCCACCGGGGAGCGCGTATGCCGGACATCCAGGAACCACACAGCGCCGACTGCCCCTGGTGCGCCTCGAAACAGATCCGTCCGGGGCGCTACGCCGGGTACGCCGAGTGCGCGGACTGCGGGCACGGTTTCCGTACGACGGCGGATGCCGTACAGGGCCCCCTCCTGGACCGCGCCCTCGCCGCACGCACCACCCGACGCCGCCTCCGCGCCACCGCCCACGCGATGACCCCGTTCCCGGAACCGGAGAGCTGGCTGGACATCGGCACGGGTGACGCGGACTTCCCCGAAGCGGCCAAGGAACTCTTCACATACACGTCCTTCGACGGGGTAGACGCGACGCCGCGAGTGGACCGGGCGCGCTCAGCAGGCCGGGTAGAGGAGGCGCACCGGGCCCTGACTCCCGCCCTCGACTCCCGCTACGACGTGATCAGCGTCCTCCACCACCTCGCCCACACCCCCGACCCCCGAGCCGAACTCT
>NZ_LIRL01000105.1 GCF_001419795.1 Streptomyces niveiscabiei | reverse complement strand
GTCGAGCCGGCTCAGGGCGTCGAGCGTGCCGATGACCACCTCGGGCGGCTCGACTACCCCGACTACGAAGTGCTCGTCATCGACAACAACACCGCGGACGAAAGTCTCTGGCGGCCCGTGGAGGAGCACTGCGCCCGGCTGGGCGAGCGGTTCCGGTTCCTGCACGTGGAGGGGATCACCGGGGCGAAGGCCGGCGCGCTGAACTGGGCGCGGCCCCACATCTCCCCCCGCGCGGAAGTGGTGGGCGTGGTCGACGCCGACTACATCGTCGAACCGAACTGGCTGGCCGACACCGTCGGTTACCTGGAGGACCCCGACACGGGCTTCGTGCAGTGCCCGCACGCCTACCGGGACTACGACTCGTCGGCCTTCACCAGGATCGCCAACGCCGAGTACGCCTTCTTCTTCGCCGCGCACATGGTCTCGCTCGACGAGAACGGGGCGGGCCTCACCGTCGGCACGATGTCCGTCATACGCCTGGCCGCCCTCGACAAGGCGGGCGGGTGGGCGGAGTGGTGCATGACCGAGGACTCCGAACTCGCCATCCGCGTCCACGCGAGCGGGTACAAGTCCGTCTACCTCAAGCATCCGCTCGGCCGGGGCCTCGTGCCGGAGACCTGGAACGGCTACAAGAAGCAGCGGTTCCGCTGGACCTACGGCCCGGTGCAGGAGATCCGCGCCCACGCCCACCTGTTCCGTCCCCGAGCGGGCCGGACCCCCTCGCAGCTGAACGCCGCGCAGCGGATCTACCACGCCAACCACGGCCTGATCAACGCCCTCCGCGGCCTCCGCTTCGCCGGGCTGGCGGTGCCACCGGCGATGCTGCTGTCCATGGTCGCGCACGGCGACGTGTGGCCGGTGCCGGTGACCTGGTACGTGCCGTTCCTCTTCGTGATGGCGGGCAGGCGGCTGTTGCAGTGGACGGTGTACCGCAAGGTCATGGGCTTCACGGCCCGCGAGTTCGCGGGCGCCGTCGTGGCCCAGCGCGCTCTCTTCTACGTGATCGGGAAAGCGGCCCTGGTCTCGCTGCTGAACCGCCCCACCCTCTGGACCCGCACCGACAAGTTCCGCCGTCTCCAGTCCAGGCTCCAGGCGTTCAGCAGCGCCGGCGCGGAAACCGTCCTCGCTACCCTCTTCCTCGGCTTCGCCGTCCTCGCCGTCACCGCCCTGCCCTTCGGCGTGGTCTCCGTCGCCCTGGCGCTCACTCACCTCTACCAGGCGCTCAGCTTCAGCGCGGCCCCGGCCCTCTCGTACCTGGCGGAACGCGAGATACGCAAGGAGCGGACACCCACCCCCGTCCCCTGTGTGTCCCCTGGCGCTTGATCCAGCCATTGTCATGGCGCGGCGTGGCCAGGGCGCCTGACCCGGCGGAATATGGGAAGCCGGTTCTGGGCGGCAACGCGGAGCACGCGGCACTACTACTTCCGTAGCAGACGGACTGCCCTCTTCGGCTCACTTACGCGGGCGCACGTCGTGCGCCGGTCGCCACCCCCTTGTGCCCGGCGGGGCCCGCGCCATGGGATGGGCGGTGGCGGGGAGGCTCCCGGCCGGTTCGGCTCACGACACGGCAGGAGTTGACCCGATGTCCCCACGTCGTGGTTCCACGCGTTCGCCCGGCGGTTCCGGGGAGTCCGCGGAGAAGGCACGTACCGGGCTGACACTGACCGTGCTGTCCGTGGCCGCCTTCATGGCCGGGCTCGACCTGTTCATCGTGAACGTGGCCTTCGACGCCATCGGCCGTGACTTCGACGGCGTGTCCCTCGCCGATCTGTCCTGGGTCCTCAACGGCTACGCGATCGTCTTCGCCGCGCTGCTCGTCCCGCTCGGCCGGCTGTCCGACCGGCTCGGCCGCAAGCGGGTCTTCCTCCTCGGACTGGCGCTCTTCACCGTCGCCTCAGCGGCCTGTGCCGCAGTCGACGGGCTGTGGCCGCTGGTGGTCTTCCGGGTGTTGCAGGCGGTGGGTGCCGCCGCGCTGACCCCTGCCAGCCTGGGGCTTCTGCTGTCCGTGTTCCCGGTCGAACGCCGCATGGGCGCCGTCCGGATCTGGTCGGCCAGCGGCGCGCTGGCCGCGGCGGCCGGTCCCGTCGTCGGCGGCCTGCTGGTCAACGCCTCGTGGCGGTGGGTGTTCCTGGTGAACATTCCGGTCGGGGTCGCGGCGCTGGTGGTGGCCCTGTGGGTGCTGCCCGAGTCGCGGGAGGCCCAGGCCGGACGGCTGCCGGACCTGCTCGGTACGGCGCTGATCACCGGGGCGACCGGGGCGCTCGCGCTGGGCCTGGTGAAGGCCAACGACTGGCCCGCGACCCGGACCGCGGGTGTGCTGGCCGTCGGGGCTGCCGGAATCGTCTGGTTCTGGCTCCGCTCCCGGCGCCACGCCGCCCCGGTGATCGAGCCGGCGCTGCTGCGCGTACGGTCCTTCGCCTGGTCGAACATGGCGGCGCTCACCTTCAGTGTCGCCTTCGCGGCCAACCTCCTCGCCACGGTGCTCTGGATGCAGCAGGTCTGGGGCTACTCGGCCCTGCGTACCGGACTCGGCATCGCCCCCGGCCCGCTGATGGTGCCGGTCACGGCCCTGCTCGCGGCCCGTCTGTCCGGCCGTTTCACACAGGGCCGGATCGCGGCGGCCGGCTGTGTGCTGTGCGCCACGGGCGTCGCCCTGATGGCGGCCTCGATCGGCCGGACGCCCCACTACGCCACGGAGCTGCTGCCCGGCTGGCTGATCGGTGGCGCCGGCGTCGGTCTGGCCCTGCCCACGATCCTGGCCTCGGCGACAGCGCAGTTGCCCGAGGACCGGTTCTCCACCGGAAGCGCCGTGGTCAACATGAGCCGGCAGCTCGGCAGCGTGCTGGGCATCAGCGTGCTGGTCGCGGTCCTCGGCGATCCCGTCACGTACGACGCGACCCACCGTGCCTTCGTGTACGCGTGGCTCACGGTCGGCGTCTTCATGCTGGCCGGCGGCCTGACCGCGCTCGGCATGACACCTCGTTCCACCGCACCGCGCCCATCAGGCGGGCTCGTCGTCGAGCCCGCTGCCGAAGTTGCCAGGGGGAATCCATGAACAAGACCCACGTCGCATTCGTCGACTGCCTACCCGGTGTCGAACTCGGCGCCCAGATGTCCCTCGCCCGGTTCGGCGAGGTCCAGCTGGACCGCAGCCGGCCGGACGACTTCGAGCGTTACCTGCACGAACTCGAGCCCGGCAGTGAACTCGCCGCCGCGTTCGTCGGCTCGTCGTCCACCTCGGTGCCCGTCGCCGTGAAGAAGCTGCGCGCCCACAGCAGGTTCACCAAGACCCGGCTCTTCGTGGTCGGTGACGCGGCGGGCGGTCCGGTGCCCGGCTGGGTCGAGGCGCTGGACGTGGAGGACATCCTCGCCCCGTCCGCCTTCGACGGCTTCGGACTGGCCGACACGATCGGGATAGCGATGCGGGCCTACAGCTCGCTGACCCTCGACCCGCTGTACACCGACTTCTACCTCGACATGACGTGGAACAAGATCTTCGACTGGTTCGAGACCACGCGCTGGGACTGGAAAGAACTCGACCTCGACCGGCTGAACCCCGAGCTGATGAGCGAGGAGGAGACCGACTTCCTCACCGAGGCGGCCATCATCGAGTTCGGTACCCTCCCCGGCGCCCACAACTTCCTGCGGGAGTGGGAGGGCGAGACCAGCTTCTCCTCCTGGGCGCTCGCCTGGGGAGCGGAGGAGGCCCGGCACTCGCTCGTACAGGCCCGCTGCCTGGACAAGCTGGGGATCAAGGTGCGTTCCAAGCACGCCCTGTACAAGAGGGAGCCGTACCCCATCGGGAACAGCCGGACCGGCACCCTCGTCATGAACATCATCTCCGAGGCGCGCGCCGCCGAGCTCTACCGCTCGCTGGCCGCGGAGACCAAGGAGCCGGTGGTCCGGGGGATCTGGAAGCTCCTCGGCCGTGACGAGTCCCGGCACGCTCGGGCGTTCTACGTCTTCGCCCAGGAACTGTGCGACGCCAACCGCGAGGAGCAGATCGCCGCGCTCAAGATGGCCTACGTCTGGCTCGCCGATCGCAGCGAGGGCCTCAAGCACCCCGCCGGTCACTTCTATCCGCACTCCACCTCGGCCAAGGGCATCCGCCGGATCGAGACCATCCAGGCCGGGGCGACCGACGCCGCCGACAACAAGGTGCTCCAGATGGTGCGGCGCCTGGTCGAGGACGACTCGATCGAGTCCTCCCGCGACATCAAGCGCAAGCTGCGCTCCCTCATCCGGTGACCTGTCCCGTGACCGTACTGAACACGCCACCCGGCGAGCGAGGAGCGAGACGTTGCCCGAGTCGATGAGCGAGGAGACGGAGAACCCGTCCAACTGCTTCGGCTGCGCACCGCACAATCCCATCGGGCTGCGGCTGGTCTTCGAGCGGAACGGGACCGGGTACACCACCCGGTTCCGGCTCGGTGCCGACTACGAGTCGTTCCCCGGTGTGATCCACGGCGGCATCGTCGCCGCCGTCCTGGACGAGACCCTGGCCCAGGCGGTGTACCGCTCGGGCTGGGTCTCGGCCTTCACCACCGGTCTGCGCGTGCGCTACGGCCGGCCCATGGAGACCGGCGCCGAGTACACCGCCCATGCCGAGATCACCCGGCGTGACGAGACGTCCGTACGGGCATCGGGCGAGATCTTGCGTGGCCGCGACCTGGTGGCCACGGCCGACGGAACCTTCCATCTGCTGACCGACGACGTACTGGCCGCGCGGAGCGACCGGCTGCCCGACCGGCTGGTCGAGGCGCTGACCGCGGCCAACAGGAACACCAACCAGGGGGACTGACCACCATGGACCTCAAGTCCGAGATATACGCCACGATCGCCGCCGAGCTGGAGATCGACGCGGGCGGCCTCAGCGACGACCAGCACTTCCGCTCCCTGCCCAACTTCGACTCGATGCGGGTGCTCCAGATCATCGTCAGGACGGAGCGGGCCTACGACATCGAGATCGACGACGAGGCCACCTTCAAGACCCAGACCATCGGCGACTTCATCACCCTGGTCGACGGACTGCGCCGGCAGCGGGAAGCGGTGTGAACCTGGTCCGGGCACTCGGCGAGATCGCCGGCAGCGACACGGGCGCCCGCCACGGCCTGCGCCTGTACCGCGACGAGACGGAGGCCGAACAGGTCACCTACCGGGACCTGTACATCTCGGCGGGACGCGTGGCGGACGGGCTGGTCGAGCACGGGGTGACGCCCGGTGAGCGCGTGGCGATCACCCTGCCCACCTCGGCCGGCTTCGCCCGGGCCTTCTTCGGCGTACTGGCGGCGGGAGCCGTCCCTGTACCGCTCCCGCCGCCCGTACGCTTCACGCGGCTCGAACTCCACCTGAACCGGATCGCGTTGGCCATGCGCCAGTCGAAGGTACGGCGGGTGCTGAGCGACGGGCCGCTGAGCAGGCTGATCGAGCCGGTGCTCGGCGGCACCGGCGGCGAGTTCGACGTCCATGACGTGGCGGAGGTGGAGGCCGCCGCCACGAGCGAGGTGTACGACCCGGCTCCCGCCGGGTCGCCCGCACTGATCCAGTACACCTCGGGCACCAGCAGGCAGCCGAGGGGCGTGGTCCTCAGTCACGCCAACCTGCTCGCCAACATCGCCTCGATCACCGAAGGGCTCGACGTCACCGACCAGGACGTGTCCTGTAGCTGGCTCCCGCTCTTCCACGACATGGGGCTGATCGGCACCCTGCTCGCCCCGGCGCTGACCGGCGCCGACTGCCTGCTGATGCCGCCCGAGGACTTCCTGCGCGATCCCGGCCGCTGGCTGCGCATGATCAGCCGGCACCGCGGCACCGCCACCACGGCACCCAACTCCGGCTACCTGTACGCCCTGCGGAGGACCTCGCCCGAGCAGGTGGCGGAGCTCGACCTGTCCTCGTGGCGGGTCGCGCTCAACGGCGCCGAACCGGTCGACCCGGAGCTGCTGCGCCGGTTCACCGGTCACTTCGCCCCGGCCGGCTTCCGCAGCACCGCGTTCCTGCCGGTCTACGGGCTGGCCGAGGGCAGCCTGGCGGTGACCTTCACCGCGCTGGGCCGCCCCACGCGCAGTGTCTTCGCCCGCCGGGACCACCTGGCGGTCGGCAAGGTCGAGATCGTGCCGGCCGGCCGTGCGAACGGCGAAGCCAGGGAACTGGTCTCCGTGGGTGTCCCCGTGGCGCGTACCGAGGTCAGGCTCGTCGGCGACGACGGTCTGGAGGTGACCGGCGAGGACCGGGTGGGTGAGATCCAGATCCGTGGTGCGGCGGTGATGCGGGAGTACGAGGCGGACGCCGCCGCCACCTCGGCCACCGTGCTGGAGGACGGCTGGGTCGCCACCGGCGACATCGGCTTCCGGCAGCGGGGCGAGCTGTTCATGGTGGGCCGCAAGAAGGAGATGATCATCGTCTTCGGCCAGAACTACTACGCGTCGGACATCGAGGCGGTGGCGAGCGGCGTGCCGGGCGTGACGAACGGCGCGGTCCTCGCGGCGGCGCTGCGTACCGCCGAGGGTGAAGGGCTCGCCCTGATCGCGGAGACCAAGGAGTCCTCGCCGGAGGAACAGGCCGCGCTCGTGGCACGGCTGAGGCTGGCGGTGTCCGACGCGGTCGGGCTGTCCCCCCGCAAGGTGATCCTGCTGCGCCGCGGGAGGTTGCCGCGCACCTCCAGCGGGAAGCTCAGACGCCATGGGCTCGACGAGCTACTGGCCATGGATGAAGGCTGACCGTGTCACCGGAGAAGGAGAGACTGAGTCATGACCGACGCCGACGCGTGGCTGGTTCCCCTCGACGCCACCCAGCGGGAGGAACTGCTGCGCCGCTCCTGGATGGCCACCGACGGCCTCTGGTTCTACCAGACCGCGACGAAGAGCGGCATGGACGGTGCGAACGAGGCGAACATCCAGGTGGTCCGTGAGTTCGGCCGCCAGGAGATGGTCCGGCTGATGCGCAGCCAGGGCATCGAGAAGGTGGAGACCGTCGCCCAGTACCGGTAGTTGTTCGCGATGGCGGTGGAGCTCTATCTGGGGTCGCTGTTCGTCGCGGAGGAGTCCTTCGCGGACGGCACCCAGCTCCTGGAGGTCTCGACGTGCTTCGCCTACAAGGGCGTCAAACGGGCGGGCATCGAGAAGGTCTACCACTGCGGCCCCGGCGAGCGGCTCACCGGCTGGCTCCAGGCGATGGACCTGCCGGCCCGCATCGACCCCGGGGTGGGCCTGTGCCAGATGGCCCACACCGGCGCCTGTAGCTACCGGCTCAAGGTCGGTCTGCCGCAGGAGGCGTGAGCCGGATCAGAGGATGCCGCTGTCCCGTGCCCGCCGGATGGCGTCCACCCGGGACACGGCCCCGAGCTTGCGGTAGATGTTCGTCAGATGCCGCTTGACCGTGGCCTCGGCCAGAAACAGCTCGTCGGCGATTCTCAGGTTGCTCTGCGCGTCGGCGACTCGACCGAGGATCACGGTCTCGCGCGGGGTGAGCAGTGGGGCCTGTCTCCCCGCGGTCAGCATCCTGGCCATGTTCTGGGAGACGGCGAGGGTGACCCGGTCCGGTTCGCGCACCACCGACCGGACGGCCATGAGCAGTTCCTGGGGCGAGACGGACTTCAGCAGGTACGCGGCGACGCCGGTCTCCAGCAGTCTGCCGAGCAGCTCGGGTGTGTCGTGCATGGTGAGCACGACACACCGGGTACCCGGGCTGTGCCGGCGGATCTGCCGGACCGTCTCCTCGATGCCGGGTCCGGGCATCTGTACGTCGAGCACGGCGATGCCGGGCTGGTGCAGCCGGGCCAGCTCGATGGCCTCCGTGCCGCTCCGGCCCTGTGCGACGACGTCAAGCCAGTCCTCCCGCTCCAGCAGGCCGGCGAGCAACTCGCGGAACAGCAGATGGTCGTCCGCCACCACGGCCAGGACGGCCGGCGCTCCCGTCACGGCCGCGTCAGACACGCCCGTCCCAGCTCACCAGTGGAATGGCCACGCTCACCGTCGTGCCGGACCCGGGTCTGCTGCGGAACTCGGGCGAGCCGCCGAGCAGTGCGGCGCGCTCCCGAATGGAGGTCAGCCCGCCGGTCCCTCGCAGGAGCGTCCGGTCGACGTCGAATCCGGTTCCGTCGTCCCGCACCGAGGCCCGGATCAGGGGGCCGGCGATCGCCACGTCGATCCGGACGCTGCGGGGATCCGCATGGCGGGTGGCGTTTCTGACCGCCTCCCGGATGATGTAGTAGAGCTCTTCGGCCACCGGTGCCGGGAGCTGGGCCGCGTCGCCGGTCACGCTGCACTCGACGGTCACGCCCGGGGGCACGGTGGTCGGCAGGAAGGCCCGGATCGCCGCGTCGAGGCTCGCGCCGGTGACGGACGTCCGCAGTTCGTCGGCCAGTTGCCCGATGGAGTCCAGGGTGGCGCGCAGCGTCGCGGAGGCCGAATCGAGCCGCTCCCGGCTGTCGCCCGCGGGGTCGTACAGCTCCAGTTCGAGGAGCGACACGAGAATTTCGTGGGATATCCGGTCGTGCAGATCGCGGGCCAGCCGACGCCGCTCGTCCTGGTGCGAACCGTGCAGCTTCTCCCGCAGGAACTGGATGTAGCCGACGCAGCCGAGGGTGATCTGTGTCATCACCGCGTTGTTGACCTGCCGGGTCAGCCGGAGAAAGGCCGCGGTGTCGGGGCGCTCCGGCAGTAACTCGCGTATCAGCTCGGGCAGCGCCAACTCCTGGAAGAGGGCCGCCGCTCGCACCGCCTCGGTCGGATGGATGTCGAGAGACGCCCTGCGGGCGCTGAATTCCGCAGCGCCGCGAAGAGACTCCGCACTCGGCCCCCCGTCGGCCCGCGCCCCACCCACGATGTCGTCCAGGAGCAAGTCGACCTGGCGGGCCAGCAGTTCACTCAGATGAGCCTGCCGGACGAGCGGGCTGTCGAGGGCCCCGAGCCGCTGAAAAAACTGATCAGTGATGCGCGTGCGCGTGCGATCGGAAAGATCAATTCTGCCCATGTCGACGGAATCGGGACTTTCGTCAGGTGAATCTAACGCCATGGTGGCATCCCCCACGATTCTGGCCTGTCTCGCCGTGTGCCCTCACGTCCGATCGTAGCGCGCCCGGCAAACACCGCTTTGTGGCCGGGAGACATAACTTCAACACGCCGGAGACCATTCTCCGGGCACGGACATGAGAACAGCCGCTCTCCCGACACCGGCTCCAAACCTCGCGACATCGAGGCCGGTCCGCCTCGGGAATCTTCACGAGAACCGCCCCTGTCCGGCTGGGCGTCCTGATCTACCGTGTCGTGAGTCGGCTATGAGGGGGAACGGCCATGGGACAGGCAAGGACAGCGCTCGCCGAGCAGATCTCCGAGCGGAGAAGGGGTGCCGGTGACCCCCGTGCCCTGGTCGGCGAGATGCGGCGTTCGGTCCTTCTCGTGCCGACGGCCGCCGGCGGCCTCTGGTCGGCGCGGTCGGGCGGTGTCCGCTGGATCTGCGGGTTCACCGACGAGTCCGCGCTGGCCCGTTTCGCTCTGCACCACGGCCCCGGCGATCAGCCCATGGAGTACGCGGCGCTCCTGGGCGCGCGCATCGTGGACGAGATCGTGCCGTCCCTGAACGAACCCGCCGGCCTCGCCGTGGACATCGCCACCGAGGACGGGTCGATGTTCTTCCCGCCGGTCACCGGCATCGTTCCGGACGGCGCCGCCGTCGACTCCGGCGAGGCGCGGGAGGAGCGCGGCCATGGGCGATGACGGCATGGACCTTCAGCTCGGCAGGGAAGCCGTCGCGAAGTTCACGCAGACCTCACGCCCGACTCGGTCGAGGACGCGATCGAGGACGGTGTCGAGTGGGTCGGCAACCGGGTCGAGGACGCGGGCAACTGGACCGCCGACCGCCTGCATGACGTCGGCTGGGAATCGGGCGCGGACTGGGTACGCGAGCAGTCCCGCTCGGTCGCCAACCGCATGGGCGCCGAGGTCGACGAACTGGACCTCGGGCAGACCGAGGACAAGACCAAGCTGATCTACGGCAGTGCGGGCAAGCTCGACGCCACCGCCGCGAAACTCCGGGCCTTCCAGGCGGCCTTCGACACCACCGGCGACGGCCTGAAGGGCCTCGACTCCTCCCGCCTCAAGGGCGAGGCGGCCGACGCGCTGCGCACCGCGGTGAGCACCCAGCCGCCCAAGTGGTACGCAGCCGCCGACGCCTGCGCGAAGGCCCTCGCCGCGCTCGACGCGTTCGCGGCGACCGTCACCTGGGCGCAGGGCCAGGCGCAGACCGCGATCGACAAGTGGAAGGAAGGCACCAAGGCCTCCGCCGACGCGGCCGACGCCCACCGCAAGAAGGTCGACGACTACAACAGCGCCGTCGACCGCTACAACGCCCAGCCCGCCGACAAACGCGACCCGTCCTCGCTCCCCGCCAAGCCCGCGGCGACGTTCGACGACCCCGGCAAGAAGCTGATGCGGGACGCCCAGGACCTCCTCGCCGAGGCCCGCAGACAGCGGAACTCGGCGGCGGAGACCGCGCGCACGGCGATCCGCGCCGCCCGCGACATGGCCCCTCAGAAACCGTCGTACGCCGAGCAGGTGAGCGACGGGCTCGACGAGTGGCAGATCATGGGCGACCACGTGGCCGGCGGCCTGATCAAGGGCACGGCGGGCATCGTGAACTTCGTCCGCTCGGTCAACCCCATGGACCCGTACAACCTGACCCACCCGGCCGAGTACGCCACGTCCCTCAACAGCCTGGCCGCAGGGCTGCTGGTCGCCGCCAACGACCCCGTGGGCACGGGCAAGCAGATGATCGACGGCTTCCTGAAGGACCCCACGGAGGGGTTCGGCCGCCTGCTGCCCGACGTCGCGCTGACGCTGGCCACCGGCGGAGGCGGCGCCGCGGTGAAGGGCGTACGCATCGCCGAGGAGGCGTCCGACCTCGCGAAGGCCCGCCGGCTCCTCGACGAGACCCCGGAAGGCACCCACACCCGCCCCGACGTGGAGCGCCACACCGACGGCACCGACCCGGTGGACCTGGCCACGGGCCGGATGTACCTGCCCCAGACCGACGTCGAGATCCCCGGCATCCTGCCGCTGCTCTTCACCCGCCGCACCGAGTCCGGCTGCACGGCCGGCCGCTTCCTCGGCCCCTCCTGGACCTCCACCGTCGACGAGCGCCTGACGATCGACGCCATCGGGGTCGTCCACGTCACCGCCGACGGCCTCCTGATCCCCTACCCGCACCCGGCCCCCGG
>NZ_LIRL01001049.1 GCF_001419795.1 Streptomyces niveiscabiei | reverse complement strand
GCCTGAGGGCTTGTGCCGGGTGGGGCCGGTCGGCCTGAAGGGGCCGACCGGGGTCGCGCTGTGAGTAGCGGTGAGGGCTACTGCTCGTTGGTGTACGGGCGCGTGATGATCTCCATCGTGTGTCCGGACGGGTCCAGGAAGTAGACGCCACGGCCGCCGTAGTAGTGGTTTATCCGGCCCGGGCGCCGCAGGTGCGGATCGTCGAAGTACTCGATCTTCGCCTCCTCGATCCGGGCGAACGCGGCGTCGAACTCCTCGTCGGAGACGAGGAAGGCGTAGTGCTGGGTGGTGATCGACTCCTCCGGCACGGTGAGGAAGTCCAGCGACACGCCGTTCGCGGTGTTCATGGGCAGGAAGGGGCCGAGCGGCGGGGAGACCTCGAGTCCGAGGACGTGGGCGAGGAAGTGCGCCGACTCGTGCTGGTCCCGGGCGGCCACGATGGTGTGGTTCAGTTCGACAGACATCTGTGGAGTGCCTCCGTAAGGCAATCTCACAGGCACCTCCATGCCGCACCGGGACGGTGACCGGCACGCGATGCCTTGCCTCCGACGATAACTCAGCTGCCTGGCTGACCTGACCTGCGTTTCGGCCTAGGCGTGGAGGTGCTCCAGGCCCGATGCCGTGACCAGTTTCTCCTCCCTCAGCAGCCGGGTGCCCCGCTCGCACAACTCCGCGTCCACGCGCGCCCGTTCACTGAACTCCTCCGGGGTCGCGCCGAAGAGGCGCCTCAACTCCGGCGAGCCTTCGAGGAGTCCGGCGATCAGCGTGCGCTGGTCTCCGTGGCGGCGCGGGGTTCCCGTGCCGTCGTGCAGGACGCCGTGGCGGTTCACGTAGACGTAAGTCCCGGGCAGGACCTGGCCGTTCTCCAGCTCCACCCTGAACTCCGGCGCGGGCAGCCGGACTCGGGCGTAGTTCCCCTGGAGCGAGTGCGCTCCCTCGCTGGCGTCGACGACTTTCAGCTGTGCGTCGTCCAGCCAGATGACGAACAACTCCCGTGTGACGTCCGGTGCGTCGAGCGGTGACGCGGAGACATAGCCCATCCGGCTCACGTGCGCCGAGACACCGACGTCGAGGCCGGTGACGTGTGCCTTCGTCATCGGGATGGGGGACGTGATCCCGAACTCGTCCATCTTGTGCCGCAGTTGGCCGGGGCAGGCGTTGGAGCCGACGGCCAGGACGGGGGTGCGGTCGGGGTGGGTCAGGCGGTCCAGGGGGAGGAGGCGGTCGCCCTGGAG
>NZ_LIRL01001048.1:5270-5466 GCF_001419795.1 Streptomyces niveiscabiei | reverse complement strand
CCACCGAACCGGCGAGCACCGACACCACCACCCTCCCCGCCCGCGTCCTCCCCGGCACCTCCGCGCTCTTCCTGCACGGCAGCAACTACGGCACCTGCCGCGACTTCGCCGCCCAACTCGCCGACGAGGCGGGCGACATCGGGTGCACGACGGAGACGGCACCCCTCGACGCGTACGCCGGCGGCCTGCCCACCGA
>NZ_LIRL01001048.1:0-5256 GCF_001419795.1 Streptomyces niveiscabiei | reverse complement strand
TACGCCGTCCTCGGCGTCGGCGACCGCAACTGGGCCGCCACCTACCAGCACGTCCCGACCCGGATCGACGAGCGCCTCGCCGAACTCGGCGCGACCCGCCTCACCGACCGCACGGCGGCCGACGCCTCCGGCGATCTCACCGGCGCCGTACGGGAGTTCACCCGCACCCTGCGCACCGCGCTCCTGGAGCACTACGGAGACCCCGAGGCGAGCCCGGCGGACCCGGCGGCCCCGAAGACCCCGGAGAGCGCCTACACCGTCCGCGTTCTGACCGGCACCCCCCTCGACGCCCTCGCCGAACGCCACGGCCTGGTCCCGATGACGGTCACCGAGGCGCACGACCTCACCGGCCCCGGCCACCCGCGCCGCAAGTGCTTCCTGCGCGTCGCCCTCCCCGAGGGCACCACGTACCGCACGGCCGACCACCTCACCGTCCTCCCCGCCAACTCCCCTGCCCTGGTGGACCGTACGCTCACGGCCCTCGGCCTCGACCCGGACACCCTCCTCGACATCCGCCCCACCCGCCGCGCCGGACTCACCGTCGACCGCCCGGTGACGGCACGTCAACTCCTCACGCACTACGTCGAGTTGCAGGATCGCCCGACCGCCGACCAGCGCGCCGCGCTCGCCGCCGCCAACCCCTGCCCGCCCGAACGCGCCGCCCTCGTCGCCCTCACCGACGACGACCCGCGCACCCTGACCGAGCTGATCGAGGCCAACCCGGCGCTGCGCGGAGCCCTCGACTGGGCCCAACTCCTCGACCTGCTCACCCCGTTGCGCCTCCGCCACTACTCCATCTCCTCCTCACCCGCGAACGACCCCGGCCACGTCGACCTGATGGTCTCCCTCCTCGACGCCCCCGCCCGCTCGGGCAACGGCCGCTACCGGGGCACCGGTTCGAACCACCTCGCCGGCCTCGCCCCCGGCGACACCGTGTACGCCCGCATCCAGCCCTGCCGCGAGGCCTTCCGCATCGACCACACCACGCCCGTGATCATGATCGCCGCCGGTACGGGCCTCGCCCCCTTCCGGGGCGCGATCGCCGACCGCGTCAACGCGCCCGGCCAACTCCCGCCCGCCCTCTGCTACGTCGGCTGCGACGCCCCCGACGCCGACT
Source organism: Streptomyces niveiscabiei (assembly GCF_001419795.1). Classification (GTDB taxonomy): domain Bacteria; phylum Actinomycetota; class Actinomycetes; order Streptomycetales; family Streptomycetaceae; genus Streptomyces; species Streptomyces niveiscabiei. The sequence continues at coordinate 4,139 of NZ_LIRL01001048.1, read as the reverse complement.
ACCTGCACGCCGAGGAACTGACCGCCGCCGACACCGCCGGAGCCGTCTCGATCCGGCCCGCCTTCAGCGCCGGACCCGACGGCCGGTACGTCCAGCACCGGATCGCCGCCGAAGGCGAGGAGGTCTGGAACCTGCTCACCGAAGGCGCCCGCGTCCACGTCTGCGGCGACGGCTCGCGCATGGCACCCGCGGTGCGCGACGCGTTCCGTACGCTGTACCGGGATCACACGCCCGACGCCGACGGCGCGGCGGCCGAGACCTGGCTGAACGAGCTGATGGCGAACGGGCGTTACGTCGAGGACGTGTACGCCGCGAACTGACCGGAAGGGCACGGGAGATGACGACGGACTCCTGGGAACGGGCACGGCACGTCCTGAAGGACGCGGCCCGGCACCTCGTCGCCATCACCCCCCTGAGCGGCGGCACCTACAACGCCGTCGAGGAACTCCGCCTCGACGACGGCACCCGGTACGTCCTCAAGGTCGCCCCACCCGACCAGGGCCTCCGCCACGAGAAGCAACTCCTCGTGGCGGAGGCCCAGTTCTACGAGGGCGCGGCCCGGGCCGACGTACCCGCCCCGAAGGTCGTGGCCCAGGGCGACGGCTACCTCCTGATGACCGCCGTACCCGGCGAACAGTGGTCCGAGCCCGCCCAACACACCGCCCTGCGCGCCGAGTTGGCCGGACTCGTCGCCCGCCTCCACCGGATCACCGGACCGGCGTACGGCTACCCCTCCGGCGCCCTCGGCCCGCTCGCCCCCGACTGGCGTACCGCGTTCACCAGCATGCTCGACGCGGTCCTCGCCGACGCCGACGACTACGCGGCCGAACTCCCGCTCGCGACAGGCGAGATCAGGGAGATTGTCCGCACGGCGTACGGCGCGCTGGACGACGTCACGACCCCCTGCCTCATCCACTTCGACCTGTGGCCCGGCAACATCCTCGTCGACCCCGCCGTACCCCGCGTCACCGGACTCATCGACGGCGAACGCATGTTCTGGGGTGATCCGCTGGCCGACTTCGTCTCCCTCGCGCTGCTCACGGACATCCGGGAGGACGAGAACTTCCTGACGGCCTATCAAAAAGCCGGAGGGAAGGCGGAGTTCGACGACTCCGCTCGGCAGCGGTACGCGCTCTACCGCACCTACCTCTACCTGATCATGCTGACGGAACAGGTCCCGAGGAAGGCCGACGAAGGACACCGGCAGTGGGCGCAGGACGCCGTGGTCCCCCAACTGCTCGGTGCGCTGGGGGAGATCGAGGCGTCGGCCTCGTAGCAGCCGGCGCCTCGGGACGGTCAGCCCGCGAACGCGTTCACGCCCGTCCGCTCCGCCGACAGCGCCCACAGCCGCTCCGCCTGCTCCGCGTCCCGCGCCCACGGCGCGACACCGGCGGTCACCGACCCGGACGCGATGTCCTCGGCGGACACCTCCTCGGACACCTCGCAGTCCTCCAGGTACACCCCGCCCAGGCCGTCGAGCAGCGTCGACGTCGCCGCCCACACCTGCGTCGCCGCGCCCTGCTCGGGCGTCTTGAACGCCTCCGGCATCAGCAGCTCGCCGTTCTCGTCGATCCAGCCGCGCTCGATCATCTCCTCCTTGGCCAGATGGCGCTGGAGGGGCGTGAGGATGCCGCCCGGGTGCAGGGAGAACGCCCGCACGCCCGACGCGCGGCCCAGCTTGTCGAGGTGGAGGGCGAACAGGGCGTTCGCCGTCTTCGCCTGGCCGTACGCCTGCCACTTGTCGTAGCCCTGCCGCCAGTCGACGTCGTCCCAGCGGACGCCGGAGAAGTGGTGGCCGCGCGAGGAGACGGACACGACGCGGGCGCCGCCCGGCTCGATCGCCGGCCACAGCCGGTTGACCAGCGCGAAGTGACCGAGGTGGTTGGTGGCGAACTGGGTCTCCCAGCCGGGGCCCACGCGCGTCTCGGGGCAGGCCATGATCCCGGCGCTGTTGATCACGTGGTCGAGGACGCGCCCGGAGGCGAGGAAGCGGTCCGCGAACGCCCGCACGCTCTCCAGGTTGCCCAGGTCCAGCTCCTCCACCTCGACCCCGGCGATCCCCTCGACCGCCTCGCGCGCCGCGCCGACCCGCCGCGCCGGTACGACCACCCGCGCGCCCGCCCTGGCCAGCGCGCGCGTCGTCTCCAGCCCGAGGCCCGAGTATCCCCCGGTCACCAGGGCCAGCGTGCCCGTGAGGTCACGGCCCGCGAGAACGTCGTCAGCGGTGCTGCGCGCACCGAAACCCGAACCGATCTTGACTTGAGGAGTGTCGTTGTTGCTCAGGTTGCTCATGCCCACGACCGTACGAATTGAAGTGCTCTCGAAGTCAAACGCGGCCACCCACCCACTCCATCAGCCGTTCGTACGACCACGTCGTCACCACCCGCTCCGCCGGGACCCCGCACTCCTCCGCCCGCGCGCACCCCAGCACCTGCCAGTCCAGCTGGCCCGGCGCGTGCGCGTCCGTGTCGACCGAGAACAGCACCCCCGCGTCCACGGCCTGCCGCAGCAGCCGCCGGGGAGGGTCCAGCCGTTCCGGGCGGCTGTTGATCTCCACCGCCGTCCCCGACTCCGCGCACGCCGCGAACACCGCCGCCGCGTCGAACTCCGACTCCGGCCGCCGCTTCCCCGCGATCAGGCGGCCCGTGCAGTGGCCCAGGATGTCCGCGTTCGGGTCGCGGACGGCGGCCACCATGCGGCGGGTCATCGAGCGGGCGTCCATCCGCAGCTTGGAGTGCACCGACACGACGACCACGTCCAGGCGGGCCAGCAGCTCCGGGTCCTGGTCGAGGGAGCCGTCGTCGAGGATGTCGCACTCGATGCCGGTGAGCAGGCGGAACGGGGCCCACGTCGCGTTCAGCTCCGCGACCAGGTCGAGCTGCTCGCGCAGGCGGTCCGCCGTGAGACCCCGGGCCACCGTCAGGCGCGGCGAGTGGTCCGTCAGCACCGCCCACTCGTGGCCCAGCGCCGCCGCCGTACGGGCCATCTCCTCGATCGGGCTGCCGCCGTCCGACCAGTCCGAGTGCAGATGGCAGTCCCCCTTCAGCAGGGCCCGCAGGCGCGCGCCGCCCTCCGGGGGCGGGGGCTGCTCGGCCTCCACGCGCTCCAGGTACGCCGGGGTACGGCCGGCCAGGGCCTCCCGCACCACCTGCGCCGTCTTCGGGCCGACCCCCTTGAGTGACTCCAGCGTCCCCGCCGCCGCCCGGTCCGCGACCTCCGCCTCCGGCAGCGCCGACAGCACACGGGCCGCCGTACGGAACGCCTTGACGCGGTACGGCGGGGCGAGGGACCGCTCCAGCAGGAACGCGATCCGCTCCAGGGCCTCTACGGGGAGCATGCCACCAGGGTTGCCCAGGAACGGGGGGTTCGCTCGCCGGGGCCGGGCGGCAGCTTGCGGGGCGCGGGGCGGTCCCTCTCGCCGGGTAGCGGTCGGCCCGAGTCGTCTTACCCTCGATTACATGACCGAGATAGCGAGCCCCTACATCTCCCACCCGCGGGTCATGGTGCTCGGGGTCCAGCCGGGCACACCCCCGTTCCGCATCATGGAGATCGACGGCCGGGTCGTCGGCTCCGCCCACGCCGTCACCGAGGTCCTCGCCACCGCGGCCCTCTACGGCATCACCATCCACGACCTCGACGACCCCGACGCGATCCGCTGGGTCGGCGGCGACCGCTACACCTGGCGGCCACGGCCCTAGCCGCGCCGCGCGTGCACCCCGCGCCCCAGGCGGCGGCCCAGGAGCAGGTAGCCGATGAGGGCGCCGGTCGTGTTGAGGATGACGTCGTCGATGTCGAAGGCACGGCCGGTGACCAGGGCGCCCTGGGCGAACTCGACCGCGAGCATCACGAGGGCCGTCAGGAGCAGCACCTTGAGGATGCCGCGCGCCTTCGGGGCGACCACGGGGACGAGGATGCCGAACGGGACCCCCAGCAGGATGTTCCCGCCGATCTGCCGCACCGCGTCCCGCAGCGCGGGCTGGTCCAGGTACGCCTTGAGGGAGTGGCCGGGGCGGAGGTTCGTGTGGATCAGGGGGACCGAGGCGGGGGACGGTTCGAGGGTGAGACGGGCCAGGATCGCGCCGAACCCGACGAGCACGGCGAAACCGACGGCCATCGCGGGAACGCGGAGGTAGAGGGGG
>NZ_LIRL01001047.1 GCF_001419795.1 Streptomyces niveiscabiei | reverse complement strand
AGGCGGGGGAGGGGGACCGGTGGTACGACGTCGGGTCGGTCGTGGAGGCCGCTGCGTTGCTGCCCCGGCTCGGGCGTCGGGCGCTGTTGACCACCGGGCGGCTGGAGTTGGCGGCCTTCGCTCACGTCGCCGGGGTGCATGTCGTCGCGCGGTCCGTCGAGGCGCCCGAGCCGCCGCTTCCGGGCGACTGCGAGGTGCTGCTCGCGCGCGGGCCGTTCAGCGTCGAGGACGAACTCCGGTTGCTGCGGGACCGTCGTATCGATGTGGTCGTGACGAAGGACAGCGGGGGCGCTGCGACGGCCGCGAAGCTCACGGCCGCGCGGGAGCTGGGGGTGCCGGTGATCGTCGTACGCCGGCCCCCGGCGCCGTACGGGGTGGACGTGGTCGGCGATGTCGCGGGTGCGGTCGCGTGGGTCAGGGCGCTGTGACCGACGCTCGCAGGCGGTCGATCGTACGGAGGATCTCGGTGCGGTTCTTGGCGGACTTGATCCAGGCGGGGAGTCTGGCGACGTAGGTCATCCGGCGGTGCTCGTGTTCGTGCCAGGGCGCGTGTTCGCGGAGGCCGGCGGCGACGAAGTCCCTGAGGACGGTGAGGTGTTCGAGGTTGTAGGCCCAGATCGTGCCGTGGCGGGTGTCGGCCTCCAGCCACAGGGGGAGGGCCTGGCTCCCTCGTCCGTCGACGGCCGCGAAGCCGCAGGAACGGCAGATCACCCGCACCTCGTGGTCCGCTCGGCGGTGCTCGCGGTGGGCGAGGCGGTCGCAGCGCGGGCAGTGCACGAGGGCCGAGTCCGCGTAGTGGAACAGCTCCGTGCGGACGTCGTAGAAGCGGGTCGGGGACATGGGAGCAGTATGCGCGAGGGGTGGGGGAGCGAGGCATCCGGATGTCGGCACCTACGCCGCCGTGACCTCCTTCCGCTCCCGCATCCCGCTGCTCAGGTCCTCCACCAGCAGTCTCTTCGCGATCGCGTCGACCGCCGCGTGGAGGTCCCCGCTCGACGGCCGGCCCAGGTCGCGTTCGACGTGGTCCTTCAGCCAGTCGCCCCACGCCTCCGAGATGATGCGCGCCTCGCGGGCGCCCGCGTCCGTGTGGGAGAGGAGGGTGCCGGTGCGGGTGAGGTACCCCTCCTCGACCATGCGGTCGAAGACGGGGAGGAGGACCTCAGGGGGAAGGTGGCGGCGGGCCGCGATGAGGCCGAGGCTCGCGTGGCCGACCATCCGCGTGTGGAGTTCGACCTGCATGACCGCCCAGGCGCCGGCGATGTCGAGGCGGGTGTCGGAGTCCTCGACGATGCGGCGGGTGGTCTCCAGGTCCGTACTGCCGATGATTTTGGCGACCGACGTCTCCAGGACCCGCCGGGAGTCCGCGCCGCTCGGGGACGCGAAGCCCTCGCCCAGGTCCGTGGAGCCCGCGCGGGCGCTGTCGCGCAGGGGGACCTGTTTCAGCAGCAGGGCGACCAGGAAACCGAGCGCCGCGACCGGGACCGTCCACAGGAACACCGTCTGGATGGTGTCGGCGTACGCGCCGATGATCGGCCCGGCGGCTCGCGCGGGGAGCTGGTGGACGCCGTCCGGGCTGGTCGCCGCCTTGGTGAGGGTCGCCGCGTCCGCCGTACCCGTCGCCGCCGCCTCCCCGATGCCGTCCCGCAGGTTGGGGCCGAGCGCGTTCGTGTAGATCGTGCCGAAGACGGCCGTGCCGAAGGAGCTGCCCAGCGTACGGAAGAAGGTGACGCCGGAGGTCGCGGTGCCGAGGTCGGCGTACTCGACCGTGTTCTGCACGGCGATCGTCAGGACCTGCATGCACAGCCCGATCCCGAAGCCGAGGACGAACATGTACAGCGACTCCAGCCAGACCCCCGTACCCGGCCCCATCCGCGACATCAGGAACAGGCCGAGCCCCATCACGAGCGAGCCGGCGATCGGGAACACCCGGTATCTGCCGGTCTGGCTGATCACGTTGCCGCTGCCGATCGACGCGATGAGCAGGCCGAGCACCATCGGCAGCGTCCGTACCCCGGAGACGGTCGCCGAATCGCCGTCCACGTACTGGAGATAGCTCGGCAGGTACGTCATCGCGCCGAGCATCGCGAACCCGACGATGAAGCTGAGCACCGAGCACACCGTGAACACCGGGTTGCGGAACAGCCGCATCGGCAGCATCGGCTCCGCCGCCCGCGTCTCCGTCCAGCAGAACAGGCCGAGCGCGAGCACGCCGCCCACGAACAGGCTGACGATCACACCGGAGCCCCACGCGTACTCGTTGCCGCCCCAGCTCGTCGCCAGGATCAGGGCGCTCGCGCCGAGCGCGACCCACGCGATGCCGAGGTAGTCGATGACCGGGCGGGACACGGACCTGACGACCGGGATCGTGCGCGCGGCGGCGAGGACCACGACGACCGCGATCGGGACGTTCACGTAGAACGCCCACCGCCACGACAGGTGGTCCGTGAACAGGCCGCCGAGCAGCGGGCCGATCACCGTCGCCACGCCGAACACCGCGCCGATCGCGCCCTGGTACTTGCCGCGCTCCCGCAGCGGGATGACGTCCGCGATCAGCGCCATCGCCGTCACCATCAGGCCGCCCGCGCCGATGCCCTGCACCGCGCGCCACGCGATCAGCAGCGGCATGTTCGTCGCCAGGCCGCACAGGAACGAGCCCGTGATGAACACGATCGCCGAGACCTGGAAGACCACCTTGCGGCCGAACAGGTCGCCGAACTTGCCGACCAGGACCGTCGCGACGGTCNNCCCACGACATGTGCGAGGCGCCGCCGAGGTCCGACACGATCGTGGGCAGCGCCGTCCCGACGATCGTCTGGTCCAGGGCCGCGAGCAGCATGCCCAGCACGATCGTCACGAAGACGACGTTGCGGCGGCGGGGGTCCAGTACGGGGGGCTGCGCGGCCGGTGGGGAATCCTGGGTGACGGTCACGGGGACACGATCGCGCCGGGGGGAGGGAGCCG
>NZ_LIRL01001046.1:546-1009 GCF_001419795.1 Streptomyces niveiscabiei | reverse complement strand
CGCCCCTGGACCAGCCCCTCCAAGGCCGAGGCCGCTGAGATCTTCCGCCGCCAGGCCGAGGCGGAGGAGGCCCGCCTCCAGCAGGAACGCCTGCGCATCGCCGAGCTGGCCTCGATGGGGATCGACCACCCGTACACGTACCCGGGCGCGCCGTTCACGGAGTTCCCGGGGTGGCAGGCGCACGGCGGGGGCTGGGTCCGGACGGCTTGAGGGGCGTCAGGGCAGGACAACGTGTGGTAACACCATGGTATGGTCGCGGTGTGGCGAAGACAAAGAAGGTCACCATCACGCTGCCCGTGGAACTACTGGAAAGCATGAAGGCGCACACGGACAACGTCTCCGGCTACATCACCGAGTTGGCCGAGCGGGCCGAGCGGCGCAGGCTCCTCCGGGAGGACCTGGACCACTACCAAGAGGCGTCCGGTGTGTTCACAGACGAAGAACTCGCCGAGGCCCGCGCGCT
>NZ_LIRL01001046.1:0-527 GCF_001419795.1 Streptomyces niveiscabiei | reverse complement strand
GTGATGCTGCTCCTGGAGCAGGCGGAGCGTGACGGGGCCGACGTCGCCATGTCGGCCGCCACGATCATCGAAGCCTCGTACGCGGGAGTGGACACGGCACGGCTGAACTGGCTGTTGTCCCGCGTCCGCGTGGAGGCGGTGACGAAGGACAGCGCCCGCCGCAGTGCCCAGCTCCTGAAAGACGCCGGGCTGCATGGGCACAAGTACGCCATCGATGCCATGGTCGCCGAGGTGGCGCTGCGGCTGCCGGGTCCGGTCGCGGTGCTCACCTCCGATGCCGACGACATGGTCAAGCTGTGCGGGAAGCGGGTGCGGGTCGTCGGGGTGTAGGTGCGCGTGCCCACGGCTGCCGCGTGGCGGGATACAAAGGCCCCATGACCGAGTGGGTGGACATCCTCGTACGGGCCCGGGGTGGGGATTCTCCGCTGTGGGGGGTGCTGGGTTTCGGGGTGTCGAGGTTCGAGGACGCGTACGTGTTCAGCGTGCCGGTCGATGATGATCGGCTCGGGTTGGGGGCGGATCTGGTC
>NZ_LIRL01001045.1 GCF_001419795.1 Streptomyces niveiscabiei | reverse complement strand
CCCCCCGCACGGACCAGCCCCTCCATCTCGGCCTACGCCTACGCCAACAACCAGCCCACCCTCCTCACCGACCCCAGCGGCCTCACCCCCGACGACCCCAACGACCGCGTCGACAGCCTCGGCGAGGGCCTCACGATCTTCGGCGAAGGCTTCCTCCAGGGCCTCAAGACCCCGTTCGACTTCCTCGGCGACGCCTACGACGCCGCCACCGGTCAGAACGGCGGCGCCGGCGCCTTCGTCGACAAGTACGTCCCCGTCCGCCCCGCCTACCGCCTCTATCGGGCCGCGGACATGTTCCGCCAGCAAGGGTGCGACGCACTCGCCGACCTCTACGACGACACCGCCGACGAACTCACCCAGCAACTGGCCCTCACCGGGCTCGGCGGGCTCACCGGGTGGCGGCGGACGGCGTTGGCCACGGAGCAGGAACTCCAGTCCGGCGGTTCGTCCTTCCGGCGGCCACGCAGCGAGATGGACTTCGAGCTGGAATGGGCGGACCACGCCTATGCCGCGATCCGCGCCGATTCCCAGCTCGACCGGGTAGCACAGACAGCAGCGTCGCACGGCTATTCCAAGACGGACATCAACCAGATCTACAACCACCTGTTCATCGAATCGCATGAGCTCGACGCGGGAATGCTTCGATTCGACGCCAACCCTCGCATCGCTGGATGCGCCAGCACGGCGATCAGAATTATCGCCGTGCTTACCAGGCAGCCCTGGACGCCGGGCACACCTGGGACGAGAACGCACCCGCAGCAGACGGTATAGGGTTCCGGTGATCAAATCCCTGGCGCGAGCGAACTGGTGAAAACCCCGTGACAGCATCACTGACATGCAGGAAGACTCGTTCCCTCGAAGCAGGTTACGTCTACTCCTGGGAAACCGCGGAAGGAAATAGTGGAAACATTCTGATCGACTCCGAGGGATCAGTCGCCCGCCCCTGCACACCAGAGGGAACGGCAATCGGCAATATGTTCCTCGATAAAAACGTCGGCAACGTGGAAAATCCGGACCCGGAACTCCGACGCGCTTTCCTGGTCGTGGCATCAGCGATCTTCCAGGAGAGCGACCGGCAAGGGCGACTGCCCGACAGGGTCACACGCACCTACTGGTAGTCGCTACAACACCGACCGAGAGGCCGTGCTCCCCCAGAGCCCGGCCTCTCGGCGTTCCATCACTACCGAACGCGGGCTCGCCACCAGAAACTCCCAGCCGGTCCAAGTTCCGGTTCGTGCGGATGCTCTGCGTCAGCGCAGTCCCGGACGTCCTGTCCGGCCTGTCGTCGGCTGCGCAGTTGGAGTGTCTGCGGTGTCTGTCACCGTCACGATCGCCGAGCAGCCGTCGGGGGCGGTCGTCGCCACTGCCAGGGACCAGCTCGCCCACAAGTTGCTCAAGCACGCCGGTTTCACCCGGCATGCGGACTGGTACGGGGTCGTCGCGCCCACGTCGTTGAGTCCCGACCCGCCTCTCGTGGACCGACTTCGCGGGGCGCAGAGCGGGGCCGAACTCTCCGGTGTGCTGGTGGAGTTGCTCGACCGGGAACAGGGGTTGCTGATCCGGCTTCAGGAGGCGTTGGAGGCGGCGGGTGAGCGGGGCACGGATCTCGATCCGGAGGCTTACGAGTTGTCGGACCGGTTGGGTGCTGCCTCAGATCTGCTCTACTCGGTCAACGACGATCTGGGGTGGGTTGTCGTCGACGTCGCGAAAGTCGCTCGTCGGCCGCCCGGGCATCGTGTCCTGCGGCGGTGCGTTCCGCTCTTCCTCCCGGGCCTTCGGTCGAGGCGGGCCCGGCCTCCGGCGTACGGGCGTCTCCGGCGGGCGGGGTCGATGACGTACAGGATGCAGCGGCGTCCGGGGATCGCCTCACGCATCGGCCTTGTCCTCCGCTGCACGCCAGGCGTCAGGGCTGAGGTGATGGTTCCGGTGCCCTGCGGAGAGCACGGCCCGCAGTTGGGCGAGGTGCGGAGTCTCCGCCGGAATGCGCAGGCGCGCGAGCAGGCCGAGTGCCGCGCCGGGCTCCAGGTCGCCGTAGACGTCGTGGTAGCTCGCCAACAGGCCGTCGTACAAGGGATGGTGGAGTTCGGGGAGGCCTACGGCCGTGTTGTACGCCGGCTCCTTCACGCGCCACAGCACCGGGCCCGAGCAGGCCAGGACTCGGCCCGCGCGGCGCAGCAGCGGCGCGGACGGGTGTCTCACGATGAGGTCGATGTCGTTGCCGAGCACCTCCGCGAAGGCCGTCTCGACGGTCGCGCGGTTCTCGAACCAGTCGACCCACAGGGAGTACGTGACGGGCTGGGCGTCCTGTTCCGCCTCCAGGCGCCGCCGGTAACCGCGCCAAAGGGCGCCTGCGGGGAGGGAGTTCAGGGCGAAGCCGATCTCGCGGGTCACCCAGTAGTCGTCGAGGAGGTCGAGGAGCCCGAAGGCGAGCCGCTCGCGGCCGGCCGCGTCCAGGGTGTCGTCGGCGAGGGCGGCATCGGCCCAGGAGTGGGCGATCTCGTCGGCGGTGCGCGGCCGTTCGGACTCGGCCCAGCCCTCGCCGGTCTGGACGACTCCGCGCGCGGCGAGCCAGCGTCGGGCTTCCTCGACAGGTTGTTCCATCCGGGCAGTATGCCGGGCGGCCGGTCAGGAACAGAACTCGATAATCGTGCCGGTCAGGATGTCGGTGAGGTGGTCGAGCGAGGCGAGGTCGACGTACTCGGTGTCCGCGTGGGCGCCTTCGCCGTCGGCGCCGAAGAGGACACAGGGAATCCCGGCCCGGTCCAGCAGCGCGCAGTCCGTCCAGAAGGGCTCGGCGCGGATCGACGGCGGGTGGCCCAGGGTGAGTTCGGCGTGGCGGGCGAGGGTGCGGGCGATCGATGTCGAAGGGTCGGCCTCGAAGGGGTCGCGGTGGATGCCGGGCGTCAGTTCGTAGGCGAAGTCGGGGACAGTTAGGGTGAGTTGGTCGAGTACGTCGGTGAGTTCGCGTTCGGCGTCGCTCTCCCCGGGTACCGTCCGCCGCTCCACGGTGATGTGGCAGGACGCCGGGTACGTGGAGGCCTCCTCCCCGCCCCGGATGACGGAGGCGTGCACGGTGCCTGTGCCGAGGAGTCGGTGGCCGGTCCCTTGGGCGAGCCGTTTCCCCAACTCTTCGAGCGCGACGAGGAAATGGCCCGCTTTGGTGATGGCGTCGATGCCGAGGTCGGGACGTGAGCCGTGGGCCGCGCGGCCGAGCACGTGGACGTCGAACCAGGCGAACCCCTTGTGCGCGAGGGTGAGTTGGAGGTGGCTGGGCTCGGTGACGATCGCGGCGTCGGCGGTGAAGGAGTCGAGGACCTCCTCGGTACCGGCGCTCGCGTACTCCTCGTCGGCGACGCACGCGACGATGACGTCACCGCGCAACGGGCCCTGGGCGGTTGCGCGGGCGGCGGCGGTCATCATGGCCGCGATGCCGCCCTTCATGTCGAAGGTGCCCCGGCCGTACATGCGGCCGTCGGCGATCCGCGGCTCCGGGCCGGCCAGGCTCACGGTGTCGAGGTGGCCGTTCAGCATGAGGGAGCGGCCACCGCCGGTGCCGTGCGCGACGGCCACCAATGAGGGGCGCCCCGGGCGCCGTTCGAGCCGGTGGACCTCGAAGCCGCGCGCGGTGAGCCAGCGGGTGCAGTGGTCGGCGATCGCGGTCTCCCCCGCGCCGCCGGGGACGAGGTCGGGGTTGACGGAGTCGAGAGCGACCAGTTCGGCGAGGAGGGACGCGGGCTCACCCATGCACGCCTCCAGCGAGCCGCAGCAGTGTCGTGGCCCGCACGTCCACACCCTGCCCGCACGCTTCCGGCGTCGAGTATTGGACGTCGTCCGGGTAGCACAGATCCACGGTAAGCGCCGGGACGGTGTTCGTGAGGTCCGGGTGGACGGCCAGATGGCCGATGGTGGCACGCAGCGCGCCGTACTCACCGGAGTCGACCAGCTCCCGGCGCCTCACGACCACTTGGGCCACCGCGAGCCCGGCATCGGCGCGGAGGCGGGCCGGTGTCGTACCGGCGTGCGCGGCGCGGCCGTGGAGCGTGGTCTCCTGTCAGGAGATGCCCTGGACGCCGGTGCCGATGCCTCCGGGGACGCCGTGTTCGACGCCGAGGTCCGTCAGGGACCGCCACAGGCGGTCGGCGTCGATCACCGGGGGGCTCCTTCGGTGTTGAGGAGGACGGTCACCGAGTCCGGGCCGAGGTCGGGGAGCAGGTGGCGTGCGGCGCGCAGGCCGGCGAGCGGGGCGGCGCCGCAAGGGCCCGAATCCACACCCAGCGTGGCGAGTTGGGCGGCGGCGCGGGAACTCTCCTCGTCGGTGACGGCGATCGCGGCGTCCAAGCCATCGTGCAGGAACGGCCACGCGATGCTCGACGGGGTGCCGCAGTTGAGGCCCGCCATCGCCGTGCGGCCCGTGGTGATGCTGACGAGTTCGCCGCGTTTGAGGCTCTCCAGGACGCAGGCCGCGCTGTCCGGTTCCACCGACATCAGCATCGGGGCGTGGCCGGTCGGGCGGCTGCGGTAGTGGGTGATCACGGCCTGCGCGAGCGAGCCGACGCCGACGGGTACGACGATCAAGTCCGGTGGCGCCGGGAGCTGTTCGTCGATCTCCGCGCACAGGGTGTCGTAGCCCTCGACGATCCACGCCGGGATCTGCTCGTAGCCCGGCCAGGCGGTGTCCTGGATCAGGAGGGCGTCGGGGGTCTCGGCGGCGCGGCGTACGGCGGTGTCGTAGTCGCCGTCGACCTCGGTGACCTTGGCGCCCTCGGCGGCGATCGGGGCGGGGTCGACGCCCTGGGGGATGAACACGTGGGCCTGCTTGCCGAGTTGGCGTGCGGTGCGGGCGACCGCGCGGCCGTGGTTGCCGTCGGTGGCGGTGACCAGGGTCGTGGTGTCCGGGGCGGCGGCGAGGGCGCGGT
>NZ_LIRL01001044.1 GCF_001419795.1 Streptomyces niveiscabiei | reverse complement strand
GGTGGGTGAGGGCGAGTGTGGACGCGTGCCGTCGACTCCCCTCACAACAGAAGAGAGCCCGCCCTCATGATGCTGCGTTACGCACTCAAGACGGTCCGCGCCCGCAAGGCCGGCTTCCTCGGGGCCTTCCTCGCCCTGATGTGCGCCTCCGCGCTCGTCACCGCCTGCGGCACCCTCCTGGAGACGGGACTGCGCGGCACGATCCGCACCGAGCGGTACGCGGCGACACCCGTCCTGGTCTCCGGTGACCAGAACGTCCACCGGACCACCGTCCAGCGCAAGAACGGCAAGACCAAGGTCAAGCACAAGGCCAAACCCATCGCCGAGCGCGCCTGGCTGCCCGAGGAACTGGAACAGCGGATCGCCGCCGTCCCCGGCGTCGCCCGCGTCGTCCCCGAACTCACCTTCCTCGCCGTCCCCTCGACACCCGGCCACGACCCTGGCCCGCCCTCCTACGGCCACGCCTGGCACTCCGCCGCGCTGACGCCGTACCGCCTCGTCGACGGGGCCGCTCCCCGGGGCGCCGGCGATCTCGTCGTCGACAGCGGCCTCGCGGCGCGGGCGCGGCTGGCGGTCGGCGACCGGCTCACCGTGCAGTCGACGCAGGCCCCGCGCACCTACCGGGTCAGCGGCATCGCGGCGGCGACCGGCGTGCGCCACCAGACGTCCCTCTTCTTCTCCGCCGGCGAGGCCCGCAGGCTGGCCGCGCACCCCGGACAGGTCACCGCGTTCGGCGTGCTCCCCGCCGAGGGGACCGACCCCGGCGAGCTGAAGCGTGCGGTCGGGCGGGCCTTGGACGGTACGGCCGCGCAGGTCACCGCCGGGGACGCGCGCGGTCCCGTCGAGTTCCTGGACGCCGCTGCCGCGCGGGTCCGGCTGATCAGCATGGGCGGGGCGATGGGCGGGACCTCGCTGCTCGTGGCCGTGCTCGTGGTCGTCGGGACCTTCGGGCTGTCGGTGCAGCAGCGGCACCGGGAACTCGCCCTGCTGCGCGCCGTCGCCGCGACCTCGGGGCAGATCCGCCGGCTGCTCGGGCGGGAGGCGCTGCTCGTCGGGGCGGTCGCCGGGACCGTGGGCGCGGTCGCCGGGCTGCCGCTGGGGAGCCTGCTGCACGGACGGTTCGTCGACCTGGGCGCCGTACCCGCCACGCTGGAGCACACCGGCAGCGTCTTCCCGCCGCTCGCCGCCGTCGCCGTGACCCTGCTGGGCGCCTGGGCCGCCGCACGGGTCGCCTCCCGGCGGGTCGTCCGGATCCGGCCCGTCGAGGCGCTCACCGAGGCCGTGGCCGAACCCGCCCGCCCCGCGTGGGGGCGGTTCGCCGCCGGTCTGCTGCTGCTCGCGGGCGGTGGCGCCCTTGTCGCCGTACTCGGCGTGCTGCGCACCGAGCCCGCCGCGACGCCCGTGACCTTCCTCGCCGTCATCGTCCTGTCCACCTCCGTCGCCCTCCTCGGCCCGCTCCTCGTGCGAGCGGCCACGCTGCTCCTGTCCGGGCCCCTGCGGCTCACCGGTCACGGGGGCCGGCTCGCCACCGCCAACCTGCGCGGCAACGCCGCCCGCACGGCCTCCGTCGTCACCCCTCTCACCCTGCTCGTCGGCATGACCTGCACCGTCCTGTTCGTCCAGCCCACCCTCGGTGACGCCGCCCGCGCCGAGGCCCGCGAGGGGGTGCGCGCCGACTGGGTCGTCGACTCGACGGGACCCGGCGTCCCCGCCCCGGTCGCCCAGCGGCTGCGCGCGCCTGGTGACGCCGTGACCGAGGTCGTCCGCACCACCGTCCGGGTCGGCCTCGACAAGTACCCGGCGCAGGGCGTCACTCCGGCCGGTCTCGCCCGCACCTGGGACCCCGATGTCACCGCGGGCTCCCTCGACCGGCTCACCGGGAACACGGTCGCCGTCAGCGAACTGGCCGCGGACCAGCTCGGTCTGGCACCCGGCTCCCCCCTGAAGCTGACCCTCGGCGACGGAACGCCCGCCACGCTCACCGTCGCCGCCGTCTACTCCAGGGGCCTCGGCTTCGGAGACCTCACCCTCGCGCACGACCTCGTCGTACGCCACGTCGACAACCCCCTGTCAGCCTCCCTCCTCCTCAGCACCAGCCGTACACACAGAGAACTCGCGACTACGCTCCGTGAGTTCCCGGATCTCCGAATTCTTTCCCCGGACGCCGCGGACTCGGTCCGGGCGGCCAGGCAGCAGGAGAACGCCGAGGTCAACCTGTTCGCGATGGGGCTGGTCCTGGCCTTCACCGCCATCGCCGTCGTCAACACGCTCGGCATGTCGGTCTCGGAGCGGGTCCGGGAGTTCGCGCTGCTGCGGCTCGCCGGGGCGACGCGGCGCCAGGTGCTGCGGATGCTGCGCACCGAGGCCCTGTCGACCCTGCTCCTCGCGACCGCGCTCGGCAGCGGTATCGCCCTCGCGGTCCTGACGGCGTTCAGCGTCGGGATGACGGGGCGTGCCGCGCCGGCGGTCGCGCCGCTCGTGTACGTCACCGTCGTCGCCGTGGCCGGGTTGCTCGCGCTCGTGGCGACCGCGGTGCCGGGGAGGGTGGCGTTGCGGGTGCGGGCGGTGACGGTGGTGACGGCGAGGGAGTAGGAGGGCCGGGGCAGGGGGGCAGTGGTGGTGAAGGAGGCGGTGCGGTGGAGGCGGGCATATTGTCACGCAAGCTGCGCCCGCCTCGGCCCCCGCTACCGCGTGACCGGCAGCCCTGCCGCCCGCCACGCCTGGAACCCGCCCACCAGGTCGGTCGCGCGGTGCAGACCGAGCCGGTGCAGGGAGGCGGCGGCGAGGCTGGAGGCGTAGCCCTCGTTGCAGATCACGACGACCCGCAGGTCGTGTCCGGTCGCCTCGGGGGCGCGGTGGCTGCCCTGAGGGTCGAGCCGCCACTCCAGCTCGTTGCGCTCGACGATCAGGGCGCCGGGGATCAGCCCGTCGCGCTCGCGCAGGGCGGCGTACCGGATGTCGACGAGCAGCGCGTCTCCCGCGCGGGTGGCCTCGTACGCCTCCCGCGCCTCCACGCGCGCGTACGTGGCGCGTGTCTGTTCCAACAGGGCGTCGATTCCCACGGGGGGCTCGCCAGGGGCACCGCCGTGGCCGTCCGTGTCGTCCGTCTCGCGCGCGCTCACTGCCAGTCCTCCGGGCGCTCCACCTGCTCCAGGCGCAGCACCTGCCCGGAGCGGCTGTAGCGGCGGATGCGGGGGAGCGGCGGGTAGTACGCGTGGACGGAGACCGCGTGCCGGTCGGGGGACTCGTTGAGGACCTCGTGGATGTGGTGGCGGCCGAACGCGCGGCCCTCTCCGGCGGACAGGACGCGCTTCCGGTCGACGTCCTCCGACAGCTCCAGGGTCTTCCAGCCGTCGGTGGGGAGGCGGGCCGCGAGGGAGTTCTCCTTGAGCGTGCCCCGGGCGGTCAGGAAGGCGCCCACCGAGTCGGCGTGGTCGTGCCAGCCGGTGCCGGTGCCGGGCGGCCAGCCGATGAGCCACGCCTCGCTGCCGGCGGGCCCTTCGAGACGGATCCAGGTGCGGCCCTCGGGGTCGAGCGGGAGGGACGCGATCAGCTCGGCGTCGGCGGCGGTGCGCCGTACGAAGTCCAGGAGGTCGGCCTGGGTGGGGACGCGGGCGGACGTGGGGAGGGAAGGGGCGACAGACACGGACACCGTCCTGGTGAGGTTCGCGGGGAGAGCGCCGTACGCGCGCGTGAGGGGATGCGAATCAGCAGGAGGAGCGACACACGCAGCCCGCGTAGCGGACGAGGTCCATGTGGACCCTCCGCCACAGGTGCACGCAGGTGTCGGTCACGATCCGGAGTAGACCATGGCCGTACAGGGCGGTCAACCGGCTGTCACCATGCGGACAGAGAGGAGGTGAGCAGCGATTTCGTCCGACGATCCGACCGGCGATGATCGGACCGGAATCGCGCTCCCGCGCGCGGGCGACACCACCCCACCGCACGCCGCCCCCTCTCACGCTCACTGCACCCCCGCTTCCGCCTCCTCCCGCGCCGCCCCTCCCACCGCCGTCTCCGCCGCCGCGTACAGGTCCGCCGGCCGTACGCCGTTCAGCGCGGCCACCAGATGCCCGTCGGGGCGGATCAGCAGCACCGTGTGGGGTGCGGCCCCCGGATAGCTCTCGGCGAC
>NZ_LIRL01001043.1 GCF_001419795.1 Streptomyces niveiscabiei | reverse complement strand
GTGTTTGGGGAGGGTGGGGGCGAGGAGGGCTTCGGCGCGGCGGGCCGAGGCGGCGGGCTCCGTGGATTCCAGGCCCAGGGCCGCGAGGGTCGTCCGCGTGCGTCCGGTCGCCGTGGTGAGGACGACGCGGGCTTCGCCGCGTTCCCAGAGGGCGACCGGCTTCGTGCGGTGGCGGGCCGTGCGGGTGAAGCCGATGGCGGCGAGGAGGTCCTCGGCCGGCTGGGGGTCGCTCGTCGCCAGTTCGGCGAAGGCGACTCCCGTCACGCCCACGGGAGTCGGGAGCCGGGAGGCGCCCGCGCTCTCCTCCAGGGCGAGGAGGGAGCGCATGCCGTCGAGGGCGGTGCGGCCCGCGTCGGCCTGGCGGAAGACGTCGTTGAAGACCTCGAGGGAGAGGGGTCCGGCGTACCCCGTGGCGAGGACGTGGCGGAGCAACCCCGCGACGTCCAGGCCGCCTTGGCCCGGGAAGCAGCGGTAGTGGCGGCTCCACTGGAGGACGTCCATCGCCATCACGGGCGCGTCGGCGAGCTGGAGGAAGTAGATCTTCTCGCCGGGGATGTCCGCAATGCCTTCGAGGTCCTTGGGCTCAGAACCCCGGGACAGGATGTGGAAGCTGTCGAGACAGGTGCCGAGCGAGGGGTGGCCGGCGTCGCGGACGATCCGCCAGGCGTGGTCGTACGTGCTGACGTGCCGCCCCCACGCGAGCGCCTCGTACGCGACGCGGATACCGGACTCCCGGGCCGCGTCGGCGAGCCGGGCGAGCTGGGCCGCCGCCAACTCGTCGTCGTCCAGGGCGAGTACGGACACGTTGGAGCAGACGAGGACCGTGTCCACGCCGAGGCGTCCCATGAGCTCGAACTTGTGGCGGGCGCGGCGCAGGTTGCGGGCGAAGAGGTCCTCGGGGACGGCCTCGATGTCGCGCATCGGCTGGTAGAGGTCGATCGTCAGGCCCAGGTCGGCCGCGCGGGCGGCGATCTCCTCCGGGGTGAGGGGGCTGGCGAGGAGGTCGTTCTCGAAGATCTCGACGCCGTCGAAGCCCGCGCGCGCGGCGGCGGCGAGTTTCTCGGTGAGGGTGCCGCTGAGGCAGACGGTGGCGATGGACTTACGCATGGCCGCTCCCGATCCTGATCCAGGTCTTGCCGGCCCGCGAAGAGGCGCCCGCGAACGCCTCCTGAGCCTCCGTCAGAGAAAACCCCGCCTCGATCACCCTGCCGGGGCGGGCGGTCCGCAGTTCGGCGACGGCCGCGGTGAAGTCGCCGGGGTGGTCGTAGATCATCGAGCCGCGCACCACCAGCTGGCGGCGCACCACGTCGTCCGTACTCAGCGGCAGCGGCTCGGAGTTGAGGCCGACCAGCACGACCGTCGCGCCCGGCGCCGCCCGCTCGACCGCCGGGCGCAGCGCGGGGGCGTACCCGGACGTCTCGAACACGTACGTGAACCCGCCCCGCCCGTCGTCCGCGACCGCGCCCAGCCGTACGGCCTTCTCCAGCCGCAGGGGGTGGGGTTCCGTGACGACGGGTACGGCGCCGAGGCGGGCCAGGGTCAGACAGACCAGCAACCCCTGCGCCCCCGCACCGACGACCAGGCACCGGTCCCTCGCCGTCACCCCACTGCGGCGAACGGCGGCGCGCGCGACGGCGTACGGCTCGGCGCAGGCGAGGTCGGCGAGGCTGATCGGACCGGCGGGGTCGGTGAGGTCGGCCGGGTCCGCCCCTTCGGCGCCCAACTCCCCAGCTGAGGCGGCGTCTTCAGCCGAGCCGACAGGGTGAGCGAACGGCGCCGGGACCACCACCCGTTCGGCGAGGACACCGGGGCTGTTCAGACCGACGATCGCGCGACGCGGACACGCCGAGGTCAACCCCGTGCGGCAGTCCGCACACTCCAGGCAGGCGTAATTGGGTTCGATGACGACCCGCTGGCCCACCTGGCGGTCCACCACGTCCGTTCCTACGGCGACGATCCGCCCGAACCCCTCATGCCCCATCACCCACGGACTCCCCGGAACCTCACGCCGGCCGTGGAACACGGCGAGGTCGGTCCCGCACACTCCCACCCCCTCCACGGCGACGACCACATCCCCTGGCCCGCCCTCCGGCAGGGGCCAGTCCTCCACCACGTCGACCCGCCCCGGAGCCACCAGAACCGCCGCTCTCACAAGACCTCCCAGCAGACCACTAGACGGTTCACTTGTTCCGCTCTACGGCCAACTCTACCGGCACCGCCACCGAAGGCACCCC
>NZ_LIRL01001042.1 GCF_001419795.1 Streptomyces niveiscabiei | reverse complement strand
GGGTGGGGCGGCTGTGGTCCGCGTGCGCGTACTGCGGGGGGCCTCCCGCGCGGTACGCGTCAGGGGTGCGGCCGTCGTCCCCGCGCGGGAGGGCGCCGGGGGTGGTGTGCGGCCCGGTCTCGTCGCCGTGCCCGCGCGCGGAGTGCGTGTCTCCGCTGCCTCCCAGGAACTCCGCGAACACCGGCCTGCTCAGCAGCGCCAGCCGGTCCGCCAGCGCGCGTCCCGCGTCTCCCGGGGCCCCGGTCTGGCGGATGCGGGCGTCCAGTTCGCGGCGCATGACCTCGTTCCCGGCGAGGGCGTCGCGCAGGGACGCCAGGGCCTCGGGGCTCTCCAGGAGCTCGCGCAGGGCCGGGAGGGCCGGGAAACGGCCGTGAGCGGCCCGGTAGGGGCCCAGGAGCTGGGCGAGGGCCGTCGCGGCCTGCGGGGTGGCCAGGTCGCCCACGAGGGCCTCGGCGAGGATCGCGGCGGCCTCGTCGGGGTCGTCGCATCCGGCGTACGGGTCGAGGTCGTGGACGGAGGCCGGGTCGCCGATGCGGACGACGACGTCGAAGTGGTCGTCGGAGCCCAGCGGCGCGCCCGCGGAGGACACCGCGACGACCGCGCACGCGCCCGTGAGCGCGCGCAGGGCCAGCGATTCGGTCACCGGCTCGATCAGCGTGCGCGTCTTCCCGGAACCCGACGGACCGACCGCCAGCAGCGACGTCCCCAGCACGTCCGCCCCGAGCGCGGCCCCCGCGTCCCGGTAGGGCACCGGCGCCCGCTCGGCGGACACCCACCGCCCGATCCGCACCTGCCCGGCGAGCAGGTCGTGCGCCGCACTGCGGCGCGGCAGATCGCGCGCGCCCGAGGGATGCGTCCAGGCCGCGCCCCCCTGCCGCAGCACCGTCTCCCGGAACGCCCCCAGCGAGGCGCCCGCGCGCGCGAGAGCGAACGCGTGCTCCACGCGCGCGCAGTCGACGTCGTTCATCCGCCCCGCCGCGACCTCCCCGCTCAGCAGGTCGGCCGCCTCGGCCTGCCCGGCGTCCCGCAGCGCGGGCCACTGCGCGCGCGGGCGCTCGACGACGACCTGAGCCGGCGCCTCGCCCCTGCGCGCGGCCAGCAGCTCCTTCGCGTACGGCCACCAGCCGCCGACCTTCGCGAACGGCCACACCACCAGCGCGGTGATCACCGCGTACAGCGAGTCCGTGAACAGGGCCGACGTGAACAGCTCGTAGCTCCCGGAGATCAGCACGATCAGCGAGAACAGCGGGTCCACGACGGGCAGCGAGTCCCAGCCGACCAGCGGGAACGCGTCCGGGAACACGAAGCTGAGCGCCACCAGGGCCGCGACGAACGCGTACACCGCGCGCGCGGGCTGCGGACGGCGCCCGATGAAGTGCCGCACGGCGTCCGGCCAGCTCCCCAGCCGGCCCATCGTGTACATGAGGAGCGCGAAGAACAGCCCGTCGTACACGACCCGCGCCTCCGCGCCCTCCGTGGTCTTCGCGGAGGCCATCGTCCCGCCCCACCACCAGTCGCCCGGCGTGAACAGGCGCAGCACGGTGAACTGGTACGGGAACGCCCCGCGCCGCCACAGCGACCACAGGACGAGCGCGACGACGAGCGGGATCAGCAGGCCGACGACGGTGACGGGGGAGAGGCGCTCGCTGCCCTGCGAGGCGTCCTTGGGCGGCCGGAAACCGAACCGCCAGATACCGGGGCGGGCTTCGGGG
>NZ_LIRL01001041.1 GCF_001419795.1 Streptomyces niveiscabiei | reverse complement strand
GTCGGCGGGGGTGGGGGTGGGGGCCTCGGCCTCGTACGTACAACGCGCCCCCGCTTCCACCTCGTCCGGTTCGACTTCGCCTGCCGCCACCTCGTCCGCGTCCGTGTTGCCTGCGGTTGCTTCGGGCGCGTCCGCGTTGCCTGCGGTTGCTTCGGGCGCGTCCGCGTTGCCCACCGCCGCCTCGCCCGCCTTTGGTTCGTCCGCGTCAACTCCCCGTGATTCGGCCCCTGTTCAGCGCGTTCCCGTCGTCCGGCCCGCTCCTCCTCAGCAGGAGGCGGCTCCCCGGATCGTGCCCGCGCGGCCCCTTCCCGCCGTCGCGCCGCAGGTGGAGGTGGCGCCTGCTGTACCGGCGTCCGTGGCCCCGGCTGTTCCCGTCGTCGCGCGGACCGTCGCCGCCAAGGCGCCCGCCGTGCAGCGGGACGCGGCTGTGGCGAAGGCGCCGGCGCCCCGGGCCGACGTACAGCGGAACCCGGCGAAGGAGGCCGGCGGTTCCGGTGCCGGTTCCTCTTCCGGGAGTGACAAGGGCGGGCCCGGTGACCCCGACCTCGACGATCTCGCCCGGCGGCTTCTCGATCCCGTGTCGCGGCTGCTGCGTACCGAGTTGCGGCGTGGGCGGGACCGTACGGGGCGCCCTTATGACGGTCGCCGCTGAGGCATGGAACGGATGACGGACGGATGACGGACAGCATTTTCGCGACGAGTGTGTACTTCCGGCTCGCGATCGGCGGCAATGATCTGGGCGCGTTCCACACGTGTTCGGGGATGGGCGCCGAGGTCGAGATGGAGACGTACGCCGAGGGCGGGAACAACGACTTCACCTGGCAGCTCCCGGGCCGGGTCACCTGGACGAACATCACCCTGACCCGGCCGGTGACCGCCGACACCGCGAAGATCGCGCGGTGGCTGGACGAGACGCTGCGGCGGGTCGAGCCGAAGGACGGCGAAATCGTCGCGCTGCGGCCCGACTTGAGCCAGATCATCAGCTGGCAGGTGTTCGGGATCGTGCCCGTGCGCTGGCAGGGGCCGTCCTTCGACCCGGCTGATTCGTCGGCGGCCGTCGAGACGCTGGAGATCGCCCACCAAGGGCTCCGGCCCTCCTGAATCGCACAACCACCCTAGAAAGAAAGGAGGTTCGGCATGGCTTCCGCCCGATCCAGCCGCGTCAGGGCCCAGTTGACGCTGAAGGAACCACCGTCGGCCGTCGGTGCCAAGCCCGGCGGGACCATCGCGCGCCTGGACCTCCAGTTCAACCCCTCGACGCTGCAACTGAGCAAGTCCACCGAGTGGCGCCGTACGCCGTCCCGGATGGCGGGGCAGTCCGCGTTGCCGGAGTTCGTCGGAAGTGGCCCGCGTACGTTGAGCCTTGAGGTGTTCCTCGACGCAACGGCCAAGCACGACAAGTCGGTTGAGCAGGCCGTCGAGAAGCTGATGAAGGCGTGCGTGCCGACGCCGACGAGCCTCGGCCGCAAGAAGCCCGCGAGCCCCTGGGTGCGGTTCGAGTGGGGCTCCGCGCGCACGACATCGTTCGACGGGGTGCTGTCGAGCCTCTCCGTCTCGTACACCCTCTTCGACGTGGACGGCACGCCCCTGCGGGCGACCTGTTCGCTCACGATCGAGGAGGCGTCCGTCGACCCGGCGGGCCAGAACCCGACCTCGGGCGCCCGAACTGCCCGCAGTACGCACACCGTTGTCGCCGGGGACAGCCTCGCCATGCTGGCCTGGCGGGAGTACGGCGACGCGACGGCGTGGCGGGTCATCGCCGAGGCGAACGGGATCGACGACCCGATGGCCCTCGTCCCCGGCACCGAACTCGTGGTGCCGGGACTGCGGGACGCGGGCGCGGAGGAGGAACAGTGAGCGGACCAGGATCGGGCGAGCGGGGCGGACGGGCCTTCGCCGCCGACCCCGTCATCGAGGCCCCCGGTGAACTGCCGCCCACCTGGGCCGCGCAGGTGGTGAGTTGTGTCGTCGATGAGAACGTCGGCCTGCCCGATGCCGCCGTCATCACCTTCCGCGACCCCGACCACGAGTTCCTCGCCGCGACCGGCATCACCATCGGCACGCTGCTGAAGGTGTCCGTCGTCACCGTCTCCGGGCAGTCCCGCGAACGCCTCTTCAGCGGCGAGGTGACCGCGCTGGAGATCGACCGGGACCGCACCGGGTCGTTCACCGTCGTGCGCGCCTACTCCAAGGAGCACCGGCTCCAACGCGGCCGTAAAGTCGTCGCGTTCAGGAACATGACCGCCTCGGCGATCGTCCGGAAGGTCGCCGCGAGCGCCGGGCTGGCCGTCGGTACGGTCGAGGCCGCGCCGATCACCTACAAGCAGCTCTCCCAGGCGAACGTCTCCGACTGGGACTTCCTCCAGTTCCTCGCGGCCGAGAGCGGTGCCCAAGTCCGCGTGGACGACAAGGGGTTGCTCCAGTTCACCAAGCCGAAGAAGGCGTCCGCCGCACCCGCGCCGTCCACCTCGGCCGTCAACAACCCGCTGGTCCTGGAGTACCCCCGCAACCTGTTCACGCTGCGGGCCGCCCTGTCGACGGCCGACGGCGCCTCCCAGGTCGAGGTGCGGGGGTGGGACGTCACCAACAAGAAACCCCTGGTGTCCCCGAAGCCGTCGGTCGTCAGCGACACCGTGCTCCCGGGTCTCGCGCCGTCCTCCGCCGCGAAGTTCGGCAAGGCGAAGCTGACGGTCACCGACACTCCGTACCGAACGCTGGCCGAGACCAAGGCAGTTGCCGACGCCGTCGCCGATCAGGTCAGCTCCGGGTTCGCGGAGCTGGAGGTGGTCGCCGAGGGCAATCCGCTGCTGCGGGTGGGCAAGCCGGTCGCGCTCGGCAACGTCGGCAAGGCGTTCTCCGGCAAGTACACGCCGTCGGCGGTCCAGCACGTCATCGAACCGCACGGCGGCTACCGGACGACCGTCTGGGTCAGCACCAGCCCCGACCGCTCCCTCACCGGCCTCGTCACCGGCGCCAACGCGCCCTCGCGGGGGCCGCGCATGCCGGGGCTCGCGATCGGCGTCGTCACCGACGTACGCGATCCGGCGGGCGGCGAGCGGGGCGCCGTCCGGCTCAAGTTCCCCTGGCTGGACGACACGTACGTCACCGACTGGGTGCGCACCGTGCAGTGGGGCGGCAAGGGCGGGGGCGGCGTGGTGAGCCCCGAGGTCAACGACGAGGTGCTCGTCGGCTTCGAACAGGGGCTGCTCGACAGCCCTTATGTCATCGGGGGGTTGTACAACGGGGTCGATCAACCCTCCCCGCACGACGTCCCGTTGATCGACAAGTCGAGCGGGAAGGTCAACCGGCGTTCCGTGGTGTCCCGTTCGGGGCATCGGGTCGAACTCCTCGACGCGCGGGCGCCCGGACCCTCGGGGCTTCGGCTGCGCACCGCCGACGAGCGGCTCGAAGTCTTCCTCGACGACCGGCGCAACCGGATCGAGCTGACCGTGTACGCGCGCGGGAAACGGCAGTTGACGTCCGTCGTCCTCGACGACAAGGGCATCACCCTCGACGCCGGGCGCGGCGACGTGAGCGTGTCCGGGCGGAACGTGGACATCAAGGGCCAGCTCGGCGTGAAGATCGACGGACGGAACGTGAGCGTCAACGGCACCTCGGGCGTCACCATCGACGGCGGTCTGCTCGGCGTCCTCAAGGCGAAGCTGATCCGGATCAACTGACCTGTGCTGAAGGAGAGTTCTATGCCGGCCGCAGCCCGTACCGGTGACCCCACCGACCACGGCGGGGTGATCGCCACGCCGCCGCCCGCCGCCGCGCGGTCCGTGGCGACCGTCCTCATCGGCGGCCGTCCCGCAGCCGTCGTCGGCAGCCTCCACACCTGCGCGATGCCCCCGCACCTGGCGCTGGGCCCGGCGAACGTGGTCATCCCGAACCCGGCCGGGCTGGCCTCGGGTGTCGTCCTCATCGGCGGGCTGCCCGCCGCGAAGGCCCGCGACAAGACGGCGTGCGGGGCGACGATCGTGATGGGTGCGATGAACGTGCTGATCGGGGGCGTGTGATGAACAAGCCTTTGAACAGGGGTCGTTGATGAACAAGCTGATGGCTGGGGGCTGTTGATGAACGAGCGCTTCATAGGCCGGGGTTGGGCCTTCCCCCTCCGCGTCGGCCCCACCGGCGGCATCGCCCTGGTCGAGAAGGAGCAGGAGATCGAGGAGGCGATCCGCCTCGTCCTCGGCACCGCCCCCGGCGAACGCCCCATGCGTCCCGAATTCGGCTGCGGCATCCACGAGTACGTCTTCGCCCCCGGCGACGGCGCCACCGCCGGCCGCGTCGCCCAGCAGGTCCGCGAGGCCCTGGAGCGCTGGGAGCCGCGCATCGCCGTCGACGAGGTCGTCGTCGCCTACGACGCCGTCGAGGCCGGCACCCTCTACATCGACGTGCACTACACCGTCCGCTCCACCAACGACCGGCGCAACCTGGTCTTCCCCTTCTACACGATCCCCTCCGAGGAGGGGGCCGAGGAAATGGTCGCCGACTGATGGCCCTCCCCTCCCCGAACCTGGACGACCGGCGTTTCCAGCAACTCGTCGACGAGGCGAAGCGGTACGTCCAGCAGCGCGCGCCCGAGTGGACCGACCACAACGTCTCCGACCCGGGCGTCACGCTCATCGAGACGTTCGCCTACCTGGTCGACCAGCTCCTGTACCGCCTCAACCGGGTCCCGGACAAGAACTACACAGCGTTCCTGGACCTGTTGGACATCCGCCTCTTCCCGCCGACGGCCGCCTCCGCCGACGTCGACTTCTGGCTCTCCGCCCCCCAGCCCGACACGGTCACCCTCCCCGCCGGCACCGAGGTCACCACCGCGCTCGGCGAGACCTCCACCAGCGACGACGCCGTCGTCTTCACGACCGTCGACGAACTGCGCATCCTGCCCAGCGAGTTGATCCGGCTCGTCACCGCGCCACGCACCGGCGAGCAGACCGACCGGACCCGGACCCTCGCCGAGGGCGGCGACGTACCCGCCTTCCAGGCCGCGCCCGAACCCGGTGACGCGCTGCTCTTCGGGCTGCCAACTGCCGTTCCCCGCTGCATCGTTGCCGTCAACCTGGACAGCCGCGTCGAGGGCATCGGCGTCGACCCCCGTCAGCCCCCGCTCGTCTGGGAGGCCTGGGACGGGGCGCGTTGGCAGGAGTGCGAGACCGGCTCCGACACGACCGGCGGGCTCAACCGGCCCGGCGAGGTCGTCGTCCATGTGCCCGCCGGGCACACCGCCTCCGTCATCGGGGGGACCCGGGCGGGGTGGCTGCGGTGCCGGGTCACCGAGGCCGAGCCCGGGCAGCCCTTCTACTCCGAGTCGCCAACTGTCCGTGAGGCGACGGTCTTTACCGTCGGCGGGACCATGGCCGTCGAGCATGCCGAGACCGTTCTCGACGTGCCGCTCGGTACGTCCGAGGGTGTCGCCGGGCAGTCCTTCCGGCTCGACCGGCCGCCCGTTCTTCTCGACCGGTCGTTGCCCGAGGTCGAGGTCTCGTCCGCCGAAGGGTGGCAACGCTGGGACGTCGTCGAGCACTTCGGGCGGTCCGGGCCCTCCGATCGCCACGTCCGCGTCGACGCCACCACCGGGGAGTTCACCTTTCCGCCGGTCCTCCGGGAAGCGGACGGGACGCTTCGGCAGTGCGGCGCGGTGCCGTCAAAAGGCGCTCAGATCAGGGTGGTTCGCTATCGGACCGGCGGGGGGCCCGCCGGGAACGTCGCCCGGGGCGCCATCTCCGTCCTGCGCAGCTCCGTCCCGTACGTCGCCCGGGTCATCAACCGGGAGGCCGCGCTCGGAGGGGTCGCGGGGGAGACCCTCGACAACGCCAAACTCCGTGCGCCGCGAGCCTTGCGCATGCAGGAGCGGGCCGTGACCGCCGAGGACTACGAGATCCTGGCCCGGCAGGCCGCCCCCTCCGTACGCCGGGTCCGGTGCCTCCCCGTCGGCGGAGAGGCGGGCGCCGTACGGGTGCTCGTCGTTCCCGACGCCGTCGCCGACGAAGGCGACGACCGGCTCCGCTTCGAGCAACTCATCCCGTCCGAGCAGGTGTTGACGTCCATCACGCGCACACTGGACGAACGCCGGCTCATCGGTACGCGGTTGGTGGTCGAGCCGCCCGTCTACCAGGGCGTGACGGTCGTCGCCCGGTTCGCTGCGCCCCCGTCGGAGATCGACCGGGTCCGCGAATCCGCGCTCGACGCCCTGTTCCGCTACCTCAACCCCCTCAACGGCGGTCCCGACGGCACGGGTTGGCCGTTCGGGCGTCCCGTCCAGTACGGCGAGATCTTCGGAGTTCTTCAGCAGGCTACGGGCAACGTCCTTGTGGAGGACGTGCGGCTGTTCGCGGCCGACCCGATCACCGGGCGGCGGGGGACACCCACGGATCGGATCGAGGTGGGGCCGGGGGCGCTGGTGTTCTCGTACCAACACCAGGTGGTTGTCACGGAGTTGGAGGTCGGGGGATGAGCGTGCGGTGGGCGCGGGGCGATGCTGGGGCTCGGCTGAGCCGTACCCCCGTACCGGAGGTCTCGTCATGAGCGACCGTGCCGCTGTACCGGAGGTCTCGTCATGAGC
>NZ_LIRL01001040.1:229-3838 GCF_001419795.1 Streptomyces niveiscabiei | reverse complement strand
GACAGAGGTCCAGGAGGGGGATCAGGGGGCCGCTCGCGGCGCAGCAGACGACCGCGTCGAGGGGGCCCGCCTCCTCGAGGAGCCGGGACAGGGTCGCCGGGGCCGCGAGGTCCGCCCGCAGGGGGCCGCCGCGTGACGCCCGCAGCACCTCGTGTCTCGCCGCCAGCGCCTCCGACACCGCTCGCCCGATCGTCCCCGTCGCCCCGATCACCAGTACGCGCATGCCGCCGAGGATGTCAGAGCCCGGGGAAACGGGGTATCCGGTTATGGCACCCGCGACAGCCGTAACGGCATTTCAGGCATAAGCCGATAAAAGGAGATCAGGGTGCCCAGGTCACCCGAATGGACCCCTCGACAGGCGCCATCTCATATCTGAGATAACCTCAGCCCCATGGCAGACGATTACCTCGTACGCATCGGCAAGCTCATCCGCGACGCCCGTCAACACCGTGGCTGGACACAGAGCCAACTGGCGGAAGCGCTGGGGACGAGCCAGAGTGCCGTGAACCGGATCGAGCGGGGCAACCAGAACATCAGCCTTGAGATGATCGCCCGAATCGGTGAGGCCCTGGACAGTGAGATCGTGTCGCTGGGGTACGCGGGCCCGATGCACCTGAGGGTCGTCGGCGGACGCCGCCTCTCGGGCGCGATCGACGTCAAGACGAGCAAGAACGCGTGCGTGGCCCTGCTGTGCGCCTCGCTGCTGAACCGGGGCCGTACGGTCCTGCGCCGGGTCGCCCGCATCGAGGAGGTGTACCGCCTCCTGGAGGTCCTCCAGTCGATCGGCGTCCGCGCCCGCTGGATCAACGACGGCGTGGACCTGGAACTGGTCCCCCCGGCCGAGCTGGACCTCGCGGCGATCGACGCGGAAGCGGCCGTCCGCACCCGTTCGATCATCATGTTCCTCGGCCCGCTGCTGCACGAGGTGCACCGCTTCAAGCTCCCCTACGCGGGCGGCTGCGACCTCGGCACCCGCACGATCGAACCGCACATGATCGCCCTGCGCCGCTTCGGCCTGGACATCGCGGCGACGGAGGGCCAGTACCACGCGGTCGTCGACCCGACGGTCCGCCCGGACCGCCCGATCGTGCTGACCGAGCGCGGGGACACGGTCACCGAGAACGCGCTGCTGGCCGCCGCGCGCCACGGCGGGGTCACCGTCATCCGCAACGCCTCGTCCAACTACATGGTCCAGGACCTGTGCTTCTTCCTGGAGGCGCTCGGCGTCAAGGTCGAGGGGATCGGGACGACGACCCTGACCGTGCACGGCGTCCGGGACATCGATGTCGATGTCGACTACTCCCCCTCCGAGGACCCGGTGGAGGCGATGAGCCTGCTGGCCGCCGCCGTCGTCACCGAGTCCGAACTCACCGTGCGCCGCGTGCCGATCGAGTTCCTGGAGATCGAGCTGGCGGTCCTGGAGGAGATGGGCCTCGACCACGACCGCACGCCCGAGTACGTCGCCGACAACGGCCGTACCCGCCTGGTCGACCTGACCGTACGGCCCTCCAAGCTGGAGGCGCCGATCGACAAGATCCACCCGATGCCGTTCCCCGGCCTCAACATCGACAACGTCCCCTTCTTCGCGGCGATCGCGGCCGTGGCCCAGGGCAAGACCCTCATCCACGACTGGGTCTACGACAACCGCGCGATCTACCTCACGGACCTCAACCGCCTCGGCGGACGCCTCCAACTCCTCGACCCGCACCGGGTGTTGGTGGAGGGCCCGACCCGCTGGCGCGCCGCCGAGATGATGTGCCCGCCCGCGCTGCGCCCCGCCGTCGTCGTACTCCTCGCGATGATGGCGGCCGACGGGACGTCCGTCCTGCGCAACGTGTACGTCATCAACCGGGGGTACGAGGACCTCGCGGAACGCCTCAACTCGATCGGCGCGCAGATCGAGATCTTCCGGGACATCTGACGCCCTGCGGGAAAAGTACCACCACACCCCTCCTGACCTGCGTGAACGCGAGGTGGGAGGGGAGGGGGCGGCGCCTCTGGGACTTTTCTGGGACTTTCCGCCGGGACCGAGAGCTTCCGGCCGCTGCGTCCTCGGTACATTGCGCCATCGGGAACATGTCCGGATGCCACCGACAAAGAAATGTTCAGGTCAGCCCCTTTCCCGGCTGTCGGCAGGGCTTACCCAAGGTGGGAACCTCCAGGCTCTCCCCGGCTTCCAGGACAGCCGCCACTACGCGGGGACGGGCCTCTGCCGGGGACGCTCGTGATCGAACGGAAGTTATGGACAGGGTTTACAGCTGTCCGTTGTCCAAGGGGCCAGGGCCTCTCCGGTCAGCGGGGAGTGACACCGGAGAGGCCCTGGCGAATCGGGAGGGGGCATTACCCCCGGAGGGAACGGTCAGACTTGGAGCCGGATCACGTGATCCGGTTCCAGCAGTCCATCCGTCATCGGGACGCTGGCCAGCAGGGTCGCAGTGTGTTCGGGCTGCTGGTACGGCTCGTCCCGAAAGTTGACGGCGCACAAGAAGCCGGGGCCGCGGCGGAAGGGGAGGACGGCGACGGGGGCGTCGGCCCACGCGAGGCCCGAACTGATGGTCCGGGGACTCCAGTTTGGTCCGCCGCTGACATCCCACCGCTTACATATGGGTGCCGCCGTCTATGCGGATCTCCGTGCCGGTGATGAACGCGCCGTCCACAGAGCCGAGCATGGCCACGACGCCCGCGACCGTCTCCGGACCGGCGAAGCCCTCGCCGATGGCCGGAAGCAGCTTCATCATGACTTCGTAGTCCGCGTCGTGTGGCAGGCCCGGGCCGACGTTCTCCTTGCTGGTGCCGCTCGCGTCGGTCATCCCCGAGGAGATCGAGCCCGGCGCGACGGCAGTGAAGCGGATGCCCTGCTTGCTGTACTCGGCGGCGAGCGCGTGCGTCATGGCCTGGATGCCGCCCTTGCTGGCGGCGTAGGCGGCCATGTAGGGGTGAGCGAAGCTCGCCGAGGTGGAGCTGAAGTTGACCACGGCCGGGTTCTCGCCCTGGAGCAGCGCCGGGATCGTCTCGCGGATCATCAGGAAGGTGCCGGTCAGATTGACCGCGATGACCTGGTCGAACTGTTCCAGGCTGGTCTCGTGGGTGTGCGACGAGCGCAGGATACCGGCCGCGTTGACCAGCACGTCCAGGCCGCCGCCGAGGGCGGCGAGGGCCGCCGCGACGGCCTCGCGGACAGAAATCTCGTCGGCGATGTTCACCTGGACGGTGTGCAGACGGGCCTGGGTACCGGTGTCGGCGGCGAGCTTGCGGGTGGCGGTCAGGCCGGCCGTATCGATGTCGGCGGCGACGACGTGGCCGCCCTCGGCGAGTATGCGCAGGACAGTGGCCTGGCCGATGCCGGAGCCCGCTCCGGTGATCAGTACACGGCGGTCGTTGTAGCGGTTCATAGGAGTGCTCCAGTTTGTGGCGAGTGCGTCTGGTGGTCGGTCGGCCGGTGGAGGTATGGCGTGGCCTTGCGTCGGCTGCCTGCGCGAACGCGTTTAGCGTGCTGCCGGGTGGGCCGCGCATGGTGGAACGTCAGGAGCCGTGGATCCAGGAGCCGACGATGTCGTGGGCAGGTTCGGTCACGAAGGTGACGGCACCGCCGATGAGCCGGGTGCTCTC
>NZ_LIRL01001040.1:0-166 GCF_001419795.1 Streptomyces niveiscabiei | reverse complement strand
GAAGCCATGATCGTTCAGCGTGCGTCGAGGGTGAGGTGCGAGACGCCATGCCGGTGCGACGTCGCGGTGACGTGGACGCTCCCGGTCCGCCCCGTGGACCGTAGGACGGCGAGAGCACGACCGCGGTACGCGCGCTGAGTGCGATCGGCGAACGGGCGGGTGGGGT
>NZ_LIRL01000104.1 GCF_001419795.1 Streptomyces niveiscabiei | reverse complement strand
GTGCTGTCGCCGACGGGCTGGGCGGTCGGCGTGGACGGGGAGGGGCGGGTCGCCGGGGTGGTCTCCCAGCAGGCCATCGGGGAGGCCATTCGCGGGGCGCACGAGGAGAGTTCGAGCGCGGCGCAGCGGGCTGGTGGACTGGGCGCTGACGCCAACTCCGGTGCCGCTTCCGGTCCGGGCGCCGCTTCCGGCTCCAACTCCGGCTCCGGTCAAGGCGACCCGAAGGTGCTCCGGTGAGCTACTTCGACGGCTTCTTCGACATCCCCAGCGACCTCCAGCACAGCTGGCTCGGCCTCATCGGCCTCCACCTGCGCGAGGCGCTGCTCCCGGTCCTCGCCGGGCTCGTGATCGCGCTGCCGCTCGGGCAGCTCTGCGTACGGCTCAAGTGGCTGTACCCGCCGGTGCTCTGGGTGACGACGGTCCTGTACGCCATCCCGTCGCTCGCCTTCTTCGTCGTCCTCATCGACTACACCGGCATGACCGAGCTGACCGTGATGATCCCGCTGACGGTCTACAGCCTCGTCGTCCTCGTCCCGGCGATCGTCGACGCGGTGCGGTCCGTGCCGCAGGAGACCCTTGCCGCGGCCACCGCGATGGGCTTCGGACCCGTACGCCGGTACGTCCAGGTGCAGTTGCCGATCGCCGTGCCCGCGATCATCGCCGGGCTGCGGGTCGCCGTCGCCTCCAGCATCTCCCTCGTCAGCGTCGGCACCCTGATCGGGAACCAGGGCGCGCTCGGGAACCTGCTGCACGACGCGAACATCTACAACCGCCCCGAGCTGGCCTGGAATTCGGTGCTGACGTCGGCCGCGCTCGCGGTGATCGTGGACGCGCTGCTGGTCGGACTGCGCACCCTGCTCACGCCGTGGATGCCGAAGAGCGGCCCGCGCCGCCCGAGGCCCGAGACGGTTCCCGCCGCCGCACTGGAGGACGCAGCCCGGTGAACGTCCTGCACTACATCAGCAACTTCTTCGAGAACGACGCCAACTGGAGCGGCTACGCGGGGATTCCGACGCGGCTGTGGGAGCACGTCCAGTACTCGCTGGAGGCGCTCGGGTTCGCCGTCCTCATCGGACTGCCGATCGGCCTCGTCACCGGGCACTTCGGACGCGGCGGCAACGCGCTCGCGTTCGTCGCGACGGCCGCCCGCGCGCTGCCGACGTTCGGGCTCCTCGTCCTCGCCACGATGATCATCGGCTTCGGCATGCTGCCGGTGATGATCCCCCTGGTCATCCTCGCCGTCCCGCCGATCCTCGTCACCACGTACGAGGCGATGCGCTCGGTCGACCCGGCCCCCGTGGACGCCGCGCGCGGCATGGGCATGGGGGAGGCCGGCATCCTCTTCCGCGTCGAACTCCCCGTCGCCCTCGGCCTGATCCTCAGCGGGGTGCGCTCGGCGGCCATCCAGATCGTCTCGACGGCCACCATCGCCGCGTACGTCGGTCTCGGCGGCCTCGGCCGCTTCATCATCGACGGCCTCTACCAGCACGACTACGAGAAGGTCGTCGGCGGCGCCACCCTGGTCGCCTTCATGGCCCTCGCGACGCTCGGCCTGTTCTGGGCGGTGGCCCGGTTCGCGGTGTCGCCGGGGGTGCGCAGAAGCGCGTAGCAACCGGTTGCGGCAACAGAGGGCGGTACCTCCCGGTACCGCCCTCGCGTCGTCTCAGGCGGGCCGTACCGCGATGGCGTCGACCTCGAACAGCATCCCCGGCAGCGCGAGCGAGGCGACCCCGCTCAACGTCTGCGCCGGGAAGCGGTCCCCGAACCGGGCGGGCAGGGCCTTGCCGAGGACCTCCAGCTTCGCGGCGTCGTGGTCGACGACGAACGTGCCCAGTTTCACGACGTGTTCGAAGCCGAGGCCGACCGCCGCCAGCGCCTCTTGGAGGTGGTCGAAGGCGAGTTCCACCTGGGCGGCGAAGTCACCGGGGACCGGGGCGCCGGTGGCGTCGGAGGCGTACTGGCCGGAGACGAAGACGAGTTCGCCGGGCGCCGAGACGACATGGCTGTACACGAGCGGGGTCGGGTCGTGCAGGGCGGGCGGGTTGGTGATCGTACGGGCGTCGTTGCTCATGACCGGGCCAACCTCCAGGGTTCGCCCGGCTATTCCCTTCAGCCTTCCGTACGCGCCAGCGCCTGTTCCAGGACGATCAGCAACGCGTCGCGCACCGAGCCCCGTTCGCGTGCGTCGAACACCAGCAGCGGGACGCCGTCGGTGACGTCGAGCGCCCAGCGGACCTCGTCCAGGGTGTGTTCGACCTTGCCGTCGAAGGCGTTGATGGCCACCGCGAAGGGGATCCGGCGGTGCTCGAAGTAGTCGACGGCGGCGTAGCAGTCGTCCAGGCGGCGGGTGTCGACGATCACCAGGCCGCCCACCGCGCCCTCGACGATGTCGTCCCACATGAAGCCGAAGCGCTCCTGGCCGGGGGTGCCGAACAGGTAGAGCTTCAGCGTCGGGTCGATGGTGATGCAGCCGAAGTCCATCGCGACCGTGGTCGTCGACTTGCGCGGCGTGTGCGACAAGTCGTCGACCCCCGCCGCGACTTCGGTGATCGCCGCCTCGGTGGTGAGCGGCTCGATCTCGGAGATCGAGCCGACGGCGGTGGTCTTGCCCACCCCGAAGCCGCCCGCGATCACCAGCTTCACCGGCAGCGGCGGCCGTTCCACGGCGACCGCGCCGGCGGCGCTGGTGAACGGTTCAGTCGGAGTCACGGAGTACCCCCCGGGAGTCGGGGATGGCCCGCAGGCCATCGATAACCCTGCGCAGGACGGACGCGTCGTGGATCGCGCCGGAGTCCGGCACGTGCACCGTCAGATGACCGGCCGCGCGCAGATCCTCGGCGAGGACCCGCACCACGTTCAGATGCAGCCGCAGCCGCGCCGCGATCTCCGCGATGGACTGCGGCCGGCGGCAGGCGGCGACGATGTCGTGCCGTTCGAAGGAGAGCCGGTCGAGCACGTCGAGCCCGCCCGCCGTGGCCACCACCTGTGTCTCCACCGGCATCGCCCGCGCGGACTCGGCCGCCCCGGCCACCCGGCCCGCGGTGACCAGGAACGGCCGCACGGCGGAGGGCGGACGCGCCGCGCCGTCCTCTCCGGCGCCCTGCGGGGTGCGCCCGTCCGCCATCTTCGCCTGCTCTTCTCTTCTGGCGTACCGGCCGGTGTCAGCGGGTCCGGCTCGGGCGCCGGCCCTGCTGGTTCTGCTTGGCGGCGCCCACGGTGTTCTTCAGCTCCAGGACCAGCTGCGGGCTGAGCGCGCTGCCCGCCCGGTTCGCGAACACCGTCATCTCGTAGGCGATGTTGCCGAGCTTCGCCTCCTTGTCGGTGACGACGCCGAGGACCGCGCCGCTGCCGACCGAGGAGACCAGCACATGGCCGCCCTCCAGATCGATGATGACCTTGTTCAGCCCGCCCAGACCGTAGTTGCCGGAGGCCCCGGCGGCCAGCGAGGTGATGCCGGAGACGATCGCCGCGAGCCGCTCGGAGTCCGCGTGCTCACGCAGCTCGGAGACGGCTATCAGCAGTCCGTCCGAGGACACGGCGATGGCGTCGACGACGCCCGCGGTCTCGGTGGCGAAACGGTTGAGCAGCCAGGTGAAGTCGGCTGCGGCGGCCCGCAGATCGGTCGGCGTGGCCTCACCCGCGGGGGTGTCACCTGTCGACGTGCTCACTGCTCGGCTCCTTCCGGAAGGTGTTTCTGGTGGTGCGTGGGGTTCCGGTCGTCGGTGGGGGGTCGGCGGCTCGGCACATCGTCGTGCGTAAACGCTTTCTGCCTTGTTTCCGGACCATTCTCTCCGGAGCGGCCCCCCTCGGTGAAGGGGGCTGTCGTCTCGGCCGTATCGGCGTTCGCCCGCGCCACCGCGTCCTCGAACTCGTCCAGCGCGTCACGGACGGCGTCCGCGTCGGCGGGCCGGGAGGCACGCGCGCCCTGCTGCGCGGCGGCGTCCGCCGTCGTCCGCAGGGTCGCGCCCCGCACCCGCCGCTTGAGCGGCCTCGGGCCGTCGGCCGGCGCGGGGTGCTCCTCCGAGCGGGCCCGGGGGATGAACG
>NZ_LIRL01001039.1 GCF_001419795.1 Streptomyces niveiscabiei | reverse complement strand
CCCGTACACGACTCCCGACACCCACCCCGACCGGGCGCACGCGCACGGGCATGCCGGGGCCGGGAAGAAGGAGGCGGAGAAGGCGCGGGAACCGCGGAGCGGGATTCTGATGGGGCGGCCCTTCGGGGTGCCCGTGTACGTCGCGCCGAGCTGGTTCCTCGTCGCCGCGCTGATCACTTGGGTGTTCGGGGGACAACTGGACCGGGTGCTTCCGGAACTCGGCGCCGGGCGCTACCTCGTCGCGCTCTTCTTCGCCGTCGCCTTCTACGCCTCCGTACTGGTCCACGAACTCGCCCACACGGTAGCCGCCCTCCGCTTCGAACTCCCCGTCCGCCGCATCCAGTTGCAGTTCTTCGGCGGCGTGTCGGAGATCGAGAAGGAGGCGGAGACACCGGGCCGGGAGTTCTGGCTGGCGTTCGTGGGCCCGCTCCTGTCCCTCGTCCTGTCGGGCGTGTTCTACCTGGCGATGCTCCTGGTGGAGCCGGGCACGGTCCCCGGTGTCCTGCTGGCCGGCCTGATGATCTCCAACCTGATCGTGGCGATCTTCAACCTTCTCCCCGGCCTCCCCCTGGACGGCGGCCGGATGCTGCGCGCGATCGTCTGGAAGGTCACCGGCAAGCCGATGAGGGGCACGATCGCCGCGGCCTGGGTCGGCAGGGCGCTCGCCGTCTCCGTCCTGATCGGCCTCCCCCTGCTCACCCAGTCCGGCGCGCTCGGCACGACCGCCGAGGACAGCGTCGGCATGGACACGGTCACCGACGCCCTGCTCGCCGCGATCCTCGCCGCGATCATCTGGACCGGCGCCGGCAACAGCCTCCGCATGGCCCGCCTGCGCGAACACCTCCCGGAGCTGCGCGCCCGCAACCTCACCCGCCGCGCGGTCCCCGTCGAGACGGACACCCCCCTCTCGGAGGCCCTGCGCCGGGCGAACGCGGCAGGCGCCCGCGCGCTGGTCGTCGTCGACGCCAACGGCGAACCCCTCTCCCTGGTCCGTGAGGCCGCCATCGTCGGCGTCCCCGAACACCGCCGCCCCTGGGTCGCCGTCAGCGGCCTCGCCCAGGACCTCACCGACGGCATGCGCGTCTCCGCGGAACTCGCCGGCGAGGACCTCCTCGACGTCCTGCGCGCCACCCCCGCCACCGAGTACCTCGTCGTCGAGGACACCGGCGAGATCTACGGCGTCCTGTCCGCCGCCGACGTGGAACGCGCCTTCGTGAAGGCCATGGCCCGCCCCAGCTGACCGTGGTCGGCGGCCCCCCGAAACGCCGGTAGGCTGTTCACATGTCCGAACCGACCGGTGCCGCCCGCAGGCGCGGGCCCTTCAAGGTCGGGGACCAGGTTCAGCTGACCGACCCCAAGGGCCGCCACTACACGTTCACGCTCGAAGCCGGGAAGAACTTCCACACCCACAAGGGTTCCTTCCCGCACGACGAACTGATCGGCGCACCCGAGGGCAGCGTTGTCCGCACCACCGGGAACGTCGCCTACCTCGCGCTGCGCCCCCTGCTCCCCGACTACGTCCTGTCCATGCCCCGCGGGGCAGCCGTCGTCTACCCGAAGGACGCGGGACAGATCCTCGCCTTCGCCGACATCTTCCCCGGCGCGCGCGTCGTCGAGGCCGGCGTCGGCTCCGGCTCGCTCAGCAGCTTCCTGCTGCGCGCCGTCGGCGACCAGGGCATGCTGCACAGCTACGAGCGCCGCGAGGACTTCGCGGAGATCGCGCAGCAGAACGTGGAGCGCTACTTCGGTGGCCCGCACCCCGCCTGGCAGCTCACCGTCGGCGACCTCCAGGACAACCTGTCCGACACGGACGTCGACCGCGTCATCCTCGACATGCTCGCGCCCTGGGAGTGCCTGGAGGCCGTCTCCAAGGCGCTCGTCCCCGGCGGCATCCTCTGCTGCTACGTCGCGACCACCACCCAGCTCGCCCGGACCGTCGAGTCCATCCGCGAGATCGGCTCCTTCAACGAGCCCACCGCCTGGGAGTCGATGATCCGCAACTGGCACATCGAGGGCCTCGCCGTCCGCCCGGACCACCGCATGATCGGCCACACCGGCTTCCTCCTCACCGCCCGCCGCCTCGCCGACGGCGTCGAGCCGCCGATGCGCCGCCGCCGCCCCGCCAAGGGCGCGTACGGCGAGGACTACTCCGGCCCCAACGCCGACGGCGGCGCCGGGGAGCGCTGACACCCCGTCCAACGCCCGCATGCCGCGGCAGAGTTCCCGCACAGTCGTACGGAACTCCGCCGCGGCATCGTCGTATCGGCATCTTGTACGACAGAACCGCCGACGGAACACCGGCACCCCCATCGCCTCCACGGCAACCCCGCCCGCCCCCGCCGTTCCCC
>NZ_LIRL01001038.1 GCF_001419795.1 Streptomyces niveiscabiei | reverse complement strand
CACCCACCCGCCCGCACCCCTCGGCGCCGGACACCCCGCCGGCGAACAAGCTCCTGGCCCCCGGCGCGGGTCTGGTGGACCGCATCAGGGACGCCCTGACGGGCCGCGGCAAGGACTGACAGCCGACGCGGAAGGTGGGTGGGACGGCATGACCGCCCCACCCACCTCTGTGTCTGCTACCTCCCCAGCGCCCGGGCCAGCTCCGCCTTGTTCATCCCCGACCTCCCCTCGATCCCCCGCTTGCGCGCCTCCTCGTACAGCTGGTCCTTGGTGGGCCCGCCGGCCCCCTGGTGCGACCGCTGCCCGCCGCGCTGCGAGGCCGACTTGGGATCCTTCAGCGACGTACGGCTGGCCGTCTTCGACTCCCCGGCCCGCGCCCGCTCCTTGTTGACGGTCCGCGCGGCGATCTCCTCGGCGCGTGCGGTGGACTCGCCGCGCTTCTTCGCGGACTCCTTGATGTGCTCGTACTGCCGTTCCCGTTTCTTGCTCGATCCTCGGGGCATGGGAACCCTCCTCGCAGAGATCAGACCTTGGCGAAGACCTCGGTGAACGTGTGCGTGAACTCCGGCAGATCATCCGGCTTGCGGCTGGTGACCAGCAGATTCGTCCCGTGGTCGCAGACCTGCACGGGTACGTCGACCCAGGTACCGCCCGCGTTGCGGATGTCGGTGCGCAGGCTCGGCCAGGACGTTAGGACACGCCCGTCGAGCACGTCCGCCTCGACCAGCAGCCACGGCGCGTGACAGATCGCGGCGACCGGCTTGCCCGCCTCGAAGAACGACCGGGTGAACGCGACGGCGTCCGCGTCGAGCCGCAGCGCGTCGGGGTTCGCGACCCCGCCGGGCAGCACGAGCGCCCCGTACTCCCCAGGGTCCGCCTCGGCGACCGTGCCGTCCACCGGGAACAGGTCGCCCCGGTCGAGATGGTGGAACGCCTGGACGGTCCCGGGCCGCGTCGACAGCAGGGACGGCCGGTCCCCCGTCGCCAGCACCGCCTGCCACGGCTCGGTCAGCTCGATCTGCTCGGTGCCCTCGGGGGCCGTCAGGAAGGCGATGTTCACGGGGATCCACTCCTCGGTGTCGGTGGCCGCCTGGCGGGTACCCGGCCCCGATCCGGTGATGCGTGCCGGAGGGAAGGAGCAGGACTCATGGGACTGGGAGGGTGCCTCGGCCTGATCGCCGTGGGAGCGATCCTCACGTTCGCGACGGACTGGGACGTGGAAGGAGCCAACCTCGACCTGATCGGCGTGATCCTCATGGCGGTCGGCGTGATCGGCACATTCACCTTCGCGAGCATCGCGCGCCGCAGGCGGGTGATCGTCCCCCCGACGACCCCGGTCGTGGACGACCGCGGCCCGCACACGTACGAGTGAGGACTTCGCATG
Source organism: Streptomyces niveiscabiei (assembly GCF_001419795.1). GTDB lineage: Bacteria > Actinomycetota > Actinomycetes > Streptomycetales > Streptomycetaceae > Streptomyces > Streptomyces niveiscabiei. The sequence goes on along the minus strand of NZ_LIRL01001038.1, from coordinate 2,690 downwards.
CGGTACGACGAACTGGCCGAACTGGGACAGCAGTTGAGGGTGGACGCGGTACGCGCCGCGCAGGCGGCGGGCTCGGGACACCCGACCTCGTCGATGTCGGCGGCGGATCTCGGCGCGGTCCTGCTCGCCCACCACCTGCGCTACGACTTCGCGCACCCCGCGCACCCCGGCAACGACCGGCTGATCCTCTCCAAGGGCCACGCCTCACCCCTGCTGTACGCGCTGTACCGGGCGGCCGGGGTGGTGGACGAGGCCGAACTCCTCACCTTCCGCCGCAAAGGCAGCCGACTCGAGGGTCACCCGACCCCGCGCCTGCCGTGGGTCGACGTCGCGACGGGCTCCCTCGGCCAGGGCCTGCCGGTCGGCGTCGGCATGGCCCTCGCCGGTCAGCGCCTCGACCAACTCCCGTACCGGATCTGGGTGTTGTGCGGGGACAGCGAGCTGGCGGAGGGCTCGGTGTGGGAGGCCGTCGAGCACGCCGGGCACGAGCACCTCGACAACCTGACCCTGATCGTCGACGTCAACCGCCTCGGCCAGCGCGGCCCGACCCGCCTCGGCTGGGACCTCGACGCGTACGCCGCGCGGCTCGCCGCGTTCGGCTGGCACACGGTCGCCGTGGACGGGCACGACGTCGCCGCCGTCGACGCCGCGTACCGCGAGGCGGCCTCGACCGAAGGGCGGCCCACGGCAGTTCTGGCCCGCACCCTCAAGGGCAAGGGCGTCGCCGGGGTCGAGGACCAGGAAGGGCACCACGGGAAGCCGCTGCCCGACGCCGAGCGGGCCATCGAGGAACTCGGCGGGGTGCGGTCCGCGCGGGTCGGGGTCGCCCTGCCCGTCGGGAGCCGGCGCCCCGAGCGGCCCAAGCCCGAGCAGGTGTCCCGGCCCCGCTACGAGGTGGGCGAGCAGGTCGCCACGCGCGCCGCGTTCGGGGACGCCCTCGCCGCGCTCGGCTCCGAACGCGGCGACGTCGTCGTCCTCGACGGCGAGGTCGGCGACTCCACCAAGGCGGGCGTGTTCGGGGAGGCCCACCCCGAGCGGTACTTCGAGTGCTACATCGCCGAGCAGCAACTCGTCGCCGGGGCCGTCGGGCTCCGGGCGCGCGGCTATCTGCCGTACGCGGTCTCGTTCGCCGCGTTCCTCACCCGGGCCCACGACTTCATCCGCATGGCCGCCGTCAGCGGGCTCGCCATCCAGCTCTGCGGCTCGCACGCGGGCGTCTCCATCGGCGAGGACGGGCCCTCCCAGATGGGCCTCGAAGACCTGGCGATGATGCGCGCCGTGCACGGCTCGACCGTCCTGCACCCCTGCGACGCGAACCAGACCGCGTACCTGGTGCGGGAGATGGCCGACCTGACCCACATCGGCTACCTGCGGACCTGCCGCTCCCCGATGCCGGTGATCTACGGGCCCGGCGAGGAGTTCCCCGTCGGCGGGTCCAAGGTGCTGCGGTCCGGGCCCGACGACCGGGTGACCGTCGTCGGCGCGGGGACGACCGTCCACGAGGCCCTGCGCGCGGCGGAGTTGCTGGAGTCCGTCGGGATTCCGGTGCGGGTGATCGACCTGTACTCCGTGAAACCCGTCGACGAGGTCGCGCTCCGGGCGGCTGCCGAGGCCACCGGGTGCCTGCTGACCGTCGAGGACCACCGGCCCGAGGGCGGCCTCGGTGACGCCGTCGCCGCCGCCTTCGCCGACGGACGCCCCCAGCCCAGGCTGGTCCGGCTCGCGGTGCGGGACATGCCGGGGTCGGCGACACTCGAAGAACAGGTGCGGGCCGCCGGGATCGACGCGGAGGCGATCGCGGCGACGGTGATGCTGCTGACGGGGCGGGCCGTTGTCTCCTGACGTGTCTCCTGAAGGGCTTCAGATGAGCGAGGACTCTGAGCCGCGCACCGGCAACGGCCGCCGGGAAACCCCCGAGGAGCGGGCCGACCGGCGCTGGAACGACCTGCTCCAGGAAGTGCGGGTCGCCCTCACCGGCGTCCAGGTCCTCTTCGCGTTCCTGCTCGCCGTCGTCTTCCAGCCGAGGTTCGCGGACGTCTCCGACACCGACCGCGCGCTGTACGTCGTGACGGTCGTCCTCGCTGCGGCCACCACCGGCGCGCTCATCGGGCCCGTCGCCCTGCACCGCATCCTCACCGGCCGGCAGGTCAAGCCGCAGACCGTGGACTGGGCGGCCCGGCTCACCGTCCTCGGCCTGTTCCTGCTGCTCGGCACGATGACGACCGCCCTGCTGCTCGTCCTGCGCGCGGTCGTCGACGACACGCTCGCCGCGTGGCTGACCGTGCCGGCGGCCGGGTGGCTCGGGGTGTGCTGGCTGCTGCTGCCGCTGTGGGCGCGGGGGAGAACCGGGGGGACGAATGGCGGGGACCGGCAGGGGAAGCCGCACCCGTGACGATCTGTATCTGTGGCGATCTGTATCTGTCCGGCACGATCTGTTAGGAGGGCCGACCCCATGAGGGCCAAGCCCGGAGCACGGTACGTCGAGACCGGCGGGCACAACCGGATGGACTGGCAGCGCGACGCGGCCTGCGCCGACGCCGCCGACCCGGACCTGTTCTTCCCCATCAGCCTCAACGGCCCCGGCGCCGACCAGGTGGAGGCGGCCCGCCGCGTGTGCCGCCGCTGCCCCGTGGCGGCACGGTGCGCGGAGTGGGCGCGCGAGACACACCAGCGCGCGGGGGTGTCTCGCG
>NZ_LIRL01001037.1 GCF_001419795.1 Streptomyces niveiscabiei | reverse complement strand
TGGTACACGGGCGCCGGCCGGCCGGCGCCCGTGTACCAGGTCCCGGAGCGGCACACCGTGCTGGACACGCCCCTCCAGGGCCCCTACCCCGAGGGGTACGAGGTCGCCGACTTCGCGATGGGCTGCTTCTGGGGTGCCGAGCGGAAGTTCTGGCAGCTCCCGGCGGGCGTGTGGACGACCCTCGTCGGCTACCAGGGCGGTCACACCGAGAACCCGACGTACGAAGAGGTCTGCTCCGGGATGACCGGGCACACGGAGGTCGTCCGCGTGGTCTTCGACCCCGCCCTCATCTCGTACGACACCCTCCTGCGCACCTTCTGGGAGTCCCACAACCCGACGCAGGGCTTCCGCCAGGGCAACGACGTGGGCACCCAGTACCGCTCGGCGATCTACACCCACTCCCCCGCGCAGGCCACCGCCGCGGACTCCTCCCGCATCTCGTACCAGAAGGTCCTCGCGGACGCCGGCCACTCCGAGATCACCACAGAGATCCTCCCCGCCGACACCCGCCCCTTCTACCCCGCCGAGGCCTACCACCAGCAGTACCTCGACAAGAACCCGGCAGGCTACTGCGGCATCGGCGGCACGGGCGTCTCATGCCCGATCGGCGTGGCGAAGGCGAGCGACTGAGCACCGCCCCGTCACGAGACGGGTCCGACCTCCACGGCCAGGTAGCGGAACTCCCCTCCCTGGCCGCCGAGTTCCGAGTACGGCTTCCAGGAGAGGTCGTAAGTTCCCAGCAGCGCGCAGGTGTTGCGCTTGTACGTTCCCCCGGCCCACAGCAACGTGCCGGTGAGCGTGCGTCCTTGGTGGATCCGGAACTCCTCGTCCCGGGTCTGCTTGCGGCCGGGGGCGGGGGGAGTCCACAGGGACGCCTCGTTGGTCACCATGACGGCGAGACCGTTCTGCTCCCGCCCCGCGCAGAAGCGCTCCAGGCGGGCCAGGTCGCGTACGAAGTGCAGGCGGGCCAGGTCTGTGGCGGCATGGTCCCTCAAGGCGTAGTCCTCAGGGGGTACCCCTGACGTACCCGTCCACCCCCGGGTGAAGTACTTGAACTCGATCGCGGTACGAGTCCGGCCGATGCACAGCAGATCCAGGTACCTTCTGCGCCCCGGCTCCTCCCGCTGCGGTACCTCCAACCTGGATTCCACGTCCGGTGCCAGTTCCCACAGCGTCCGGGCGAATCCGTGTTGCAGGTCGGCCTCGGAGTGGAAGACGGGTCTGTGGCGGCCCAGTCGGGACATGACATCGTCAAGCGGAACGGTGTCGGCCACGGTTGCGGAAGCGGGCGTCTGTGCCGTCGTCATCCGGCCATTGAAGAGGGCGTACCGGAGGATGTTCAACCCGCCGGACGAGGCCATCCGTACCTCGACCGGAACGAGTGGGGAGGGCCTCCGGCCCATGCGACGATCCGGGCACCCGGTGGCGGCCGAAAGCCGTTCTCTCCCGGCCGAGTCGGGGCTGGGCGGGGAGCAAGGGGCGGCGGACAATGGGGAGTTCGTGTCTGTGCGGCCAAGGAGGGGTTCGTGGTGTTCGGTCGGAGGCGGGAGTTGCGGATGCCGACGCGGGAGGAAGCGCCGGTGGGGCGGGGGGAGTTGGCGTACACCGTGCCGGAGCGGCATGCGGTGTTGGGGACCGCTTTGCAGGGGCCCTATCCCGAGGGGCA
>NZ_LIRL01001036.1 GCF_001419795.1 Streptomyces niveiscabiei | reverse complement strand
TGGAAGCCGTCAACGCCGGGGGGCCGTGGCTGATCAGCACATCAACTCCTGGGGCGGGGTTGGAAGTTGGCGGTCGCCTGGCTAGTAATGTTCCGGAAAGAAAATTGTCTCGCAAGCTCTCTCACTCCAAAGGGTGCTGTACGCGCAAATGGGCCCGTCGGCTTGCGCGCGGCGGTACCCTCCGCGCAAGGAGGTGCGAAACATGACCGACGCCCAACCCAACCTGCACAGAAGGCGTTTGGGCCTGGAGCTGCGCGCCCTGCGCAAGGCGACGGGGATGAGCCTGACCGAGGCCGCCGAACGTCTGTGCCTGTCGGGCGCGTCAGCCTTGAGCAAGATCGAGAACGGCAAGCAGCGGGTGCCGGGGATCGCGCTCGCCGGCTTCTTCGAGGTGTACGGGCTCCAGAAGAAGGACCGCATCGAGAAGATCCGCAAGTTGGCGTCGCTGGCGAACTCGAACAAGCGGGCCAACTTGTTCGACCAGTACCGGCAGTCGGTCCGCGACCCCTTCGCCGAGTACCTGCACCTGGAGGAACTGGCCTCCAAGTGCGAGACGTTCGCGTGGATCGTCCCCGGCCTGCTCCAGACCCCCGACTATGCCCGGGTGATCGTGGAACGCAGCCGTAAGTGGCAGACCGCCCGGGAGATCAGCAACTTCGTCGAACTCCGCATGGCCAGGCAGGAGGCGCTTCTCCGGGAGAGCCCCCTGCACCTGTGGTGTGTGCTCGACGAATCCGCGCTGCTGCGGGAGGTCGGAGGGAAGCCGGTGATGAAGGCTCAGCTCGAACATCTGCTGGCGGTGACCGAGGAGCACAAGCACGTGGCGCTCCAGATACTGCCCTTCTCCCAGGGCGCGCACGCGGGCTTCGACGGGCCGTTCCATCTGCTGCATTTCCCCGTCGGACCACCCGTGGTCGTGGTCGAGCCGATGACAACCTCCCTCTACCTGGAGGAAGATAGCGACATCGGGCGCTACGAGATGGCGTTCGGCCACCTGCGCAGCGAGGCGCTGGACACCGAAGCCTCACGGCGCGCAATCCACGATTTGATCAAGGATCGCTATTCATGAACAAGAAGATCGACCTCACCGATGCCACGTGGGTCAAGAGCGACCTGAGCAACGGCGGCGACAACTGCCTTGAGGTCGCCTTCATCGATGGCGTGGTCGCCCTCCGCGACTCCAACGACGTCGGCGACCCCGACGCCAAGGTCCTCATCATCTCCGAGGACGACTACCGTGCCTTCACCGGCGGAGTCGCGCAGGGTCAGCGCAGCCTTCTCCTGCCGTAGCCCGTTCCTTCGCAGTCGAGCCTTGCCGCCCGCGTCCGGTCGGGGTGGCAAGGCTCTGCTGTGCGGCCTGTCAGGGAGAGCCCGCGTCGTAGGACTCGCGGTTGGTCAGGACGTGGTCCATTTCGGTCTGGGCCCACTCTCGGAGGCCGCGGGTCAGGTGGTGGAGGGAGAGGCCGAGGGGGGTCAGTTCGTAGGTGACGGTCGCGGGGACCGTGGGGGTCACGGTGCGGGTGAGGAGGCCGTCGCGTTCGAGGGAGCGGAGGGTCTGGGTGAGCATTTTCTGGGTGGCGCCGGCCAGGAGGCGGGCGAGTTCGGAGTGGCGCAGGGGTTTGGGGGCGGGCGGGGTGGTGGTCTCGCCGGCCAGTGCGCACAGGATCAGGACGACCCACTTGTCGGAGATCCGGTCGAGGAGCTCGCGGCTGGGGCACAGCTCCAGGAACGCGTTGTACTCCGCTT
>NZ_LIRL01001035.1 GCF_001419795.1 Streptomyces niveiscabiei | reverse complement strand
GACATCGGCGGCGCCTACCGCTGGGACGACAGAGCGGCCTGCTGGACCCCCTTGACGGACCACCTCGGCTGGGACGACTGGAACCTCCTCGGCGTGGAGGCGATAGCGATCGACCCGGCGCACAGGAACCGGGTCTACCTGGCGCTGGGCACGTACACCCAGCCCTGGTCGGGCAACGGCGCGATCCTGAGGTCGGAGGACCGGGGCACCACCTGGACCCGCACCGACCTCTCCGTGAAGCTCGGCGCGAACGAGGACGGCAGAGGCGCGGGCGAACGCCTCCTGGTGGACCCGCGCGACAGCGACACCCTCTGGCTGGGCACCCGCCACGACGGCCTGCTCAAGTCGACGGACAGGGGCGCGAGTTGGACGCCGGCCCTCTTCCCCCGCACCCCCAGCCCGACAGGCCAGGGCATCACCTTCCTCGTGGCGGCGGGCCGCACCGTGTACGCGGCGTGGGGAGACGGCGACGGCACCACCCCCACCCTGTACCGCACGAGGAACGGCACGGACTGGACCCCCGCCCCGGCCCAGCCGACCGGCACCGCCGCCAAGGTCCCGATCCGAGCCGCGTACGACCCCCACACCCGCGCCCTGTACGTGACGTACGCGAACGCCCCCGGCCCGAACGGCCAGTCGGACGGCAGCGTCCACAAACTCTCGACGGCGACGGACACCTGGACGGAGATCACCCCGGCGAAGCCGAACGGCACGACGGACACGTTCGGTTACGGCGGCGTCGCCGTGGACGCCCGCCGCCCGGGCACGGCGGTCGTCTCGACGAACAACCGCTGGTCGGCGGTGGACACCCTGTACCGCACGACCGACGGCGGCCGGACCTGGACGTCCCTCAAGGAGACCGCCGAGTTCGACGTGTCGGAGACCCCTTTCCTCAAGTGGGGCGGCCAGGAACCGAAGTTCGGCTGGTGGATCCAGGCGCTGGCGATCGACCCGTACGACTCCCGGCACGTGGTGTACGGCACCGGCGCCACCCTGTACGGCACCCGGGACCTGCGGCACTGGGCCCCGGAGATCAGAGGGCTGGAGGAGACGGCGGTCGTCCAGCTGATCTCGCCCCCGGTCGGGGAGGCGCACCTGCTGAGCGGCCTCGGCGACATCGGCGTCATGTACCACGAGCGGCTGACGAAGTCCCCGTCGCGCGGGATGGCCTCGAACCCCGTGTCCGGCTCGTCGACCGGGCTGTCGCAGGCCGCGGCCAGGCCCGCGTACGTGGTCCGCAGCGGCTGGGGCGACCACGGCAACGGCGCGTACTCCCTGGACGGCGGGCGCAGTTGGAACCCCTTCGCCGCTCAGCCCGCGATAGCCAAGGACGCCCCGGGGCCGATCGCCGCCAACGCCGACGGGAGCGTGCTGCTGTGGAGCTTCGTCCACTGGGACGGCACCACGTACCCCGCCTACCGCTCGGCGGACAACGGCACGACCTGGTCCGAGATCTCCTCCTTCCCGAGGGGCGCCCGACCGGTCGCCGACCCGGCCGATCCGACGCGGTTCTACGCGTTCGACTTCACTACCGGAACCGTACTCGCCAGCACTGACAGCGGCCTCTCCTTCACCGCCCGCGCGACCGGTCTGCCCTCGGGCGACATCCAGTTCCAGCTGGTCGCGGCCCCGGGCCGGTCCGGCGACCTGTGGCTGAGCACCAAGACCGGCGGCCTCTTCCGCTCGACCGACGGGGGCGTCACCTTCACGAAGACCGCGACCTGCTCGGCCTCGCACACCCTCGGCTTCGGCAAGGCCGCACCGGGCGCCTCCTACCCGGCGATCTACCTGGTCGGTTCGGTCGGGACCGGCACGGCCGTCCACCGCTCGGACGACGAGGCGAGGACCTGGGTCCGCATCAACGACGACCGGCACCAGTGGGGCTGGACCGGCGCGGTGATCACCGGCGACCCGAGGGTGTACGGCCGCGTCTACCTCGGCACCAACGGCCGGGGCATCCAG
>NZ_LIRL01001034.1 GCF_001419795.1 Streptomyces niveiscabiei | reverse complement strand
GGCGGGCCGCTCGCTCACCCGGATCCGGCCCACGTGATGGGCCCGCCCGTCCCCGAAATCCAGCCGTCCGAAGAACAGCGGCCCCTCCGGCAGCTCGTGCAGCGCCTTCGCGTGGCTGCGCAGCCGGTAGCCGAGGACCTCCGCGTCGGCGCCGGACGCAGAAACGTTCTCACCTGCGACGACCTGCTCGTCGGCGCCGTTCACCATTGCCTCGAAGGCGGCCCGGCAGCGGTCGTGGTGGGCTCGCTCGTGCCGTAGGGACGCTTCCAGTTCAAGCTCGCCAGTCATGGCACAAGCCTAAACCCGAAACTTAACCGAGTCATATTTTTAACTCGGACCACTTTCAGGCTCCCCGCCTTCCAGCCCCCCACCTTCCGGCTTCCCGTGCAGGACCTCACGCGCCTGATCGGCCGCCCGCGCGATGCTCTCGGCCACGAAGTCCATGAACCGGGCCATGTTCTCCAGCCGCACAGCCGCAGGCGTTCCGGCGCCTAGTACCCCCACCCCCCTACGAGCCACCTCCCCCAGGTAGGCGGTCGCCTTCGCGCTGGCCATGGTCGACTGGTACATCACGTCGTCGTCAACGACATACCTCTCCCGCCGCCCCTCCGCCTCACGCTCCCGCCGCACCAGCCCCTGGGCCTCCAGGAACGCAATCGCTTTCGACACGGACCCCGCACTGACCCCGAGCCGCCCCGACAGCTCCCCGGCGGTCAGGGTCCCGCCGTCCGTGACGTAGAGCGCGGCCAGCACCCGGGACGTCATGCTCGGCAGCCCCTGCTGGGTGAACAGCGTCGCGAACGCCTCCTCGTACTCCCGCACCGCCTCCGCGTCGCGCCCCTCGACCGCCGCCACCGCACCGGCCACCCGGGGTGCGGCCTTCTTGCGCCGGTGCGCGCGGGTCTCGGTCGCCCGGTGCGCGAGGTCGGCGCGATACCCGACGGGCCCGCCGTTGCGCATGACTTCACGTGTCACCGTGGACGTCGGCCGGTCGAGCCGTCGCGCGATCTCCGCATAGGCGAGCCCCTCCCCCAATCCCACCGCGATCTGCTGACGCTCCTGCTGACTGAGCCTGCCTCCAGGCATCACACTCTCCTCCACCGGCCTTCGAGAACCGCGCCAGCATAGCCTTCAATCCAGATTCATTGCAACGCACACACCCTCGTACGTTGCATTAAAGCCAGGCTCGTTGCAACGATTTCTAGGCTATGACCTGCATAAACAAGATTTCATCGCAACGAACTCATTGCCAGATCCTTCAACGCAACGTAGCTTTTCCAATGTCAGAAACGACGAAGCGAAGGACAGGAACCATGCAGAAGTTCGACACCCCCGCCGCCATCACCGCCACCCTCTCCATCCCCGCGGGCCGCATCCAGCTCATCGCCGCCGACCGCGCCGACACCACCGTCGAGATCCGCCCCGCCGACGCCGGCAAGTCCCGTGACGTGAAGACGGCCGAGCAGACCACGGTCTCCTACGACGCGGGTGTCCTGCGCATCGAGACCCCCGCGCCGAAGTCCCAACTCCTCGGCGGCCAGGGCGCGGTGGAGGTCACCGTCCAACTCCCCGCCGGTTCCCGGGTGGTGGCCAAGGCGGGCGCCGCCGAACTGCGCGGCGTCGGCCGGCTCGGCGACGTCACCTTCGACGGCGGCTACCGCGAGGTCAAGCTCGACGAGGCGTCGAGCGTCCAACTCACCTCCCACGACGGCGACATCACGATCGGCCGCCTCACCGGGCCGGCCGGGATCAGCACCCAGCGCGGCACGATCCGCGTCACCGAGGCGGTGCGCGGCGCCGTCGACCTCAAGACCCAGCAGGGCGACATCGAGATCGGCGCCGCGCAGGGCGTCTCCGCCTCGCTGGACGCCGGGACTTCGTTCGGCCGGGTCTCCAACTCCCTGAAGAACGACGGCACTTCGGACCTCGTCATCACCGCGACCACCTCGCAGGGCGACATCACCGCCCGCAGCCTCTGAACCCCGGAAAGGAACCCCGCCATGACCGAACTGGCCATCTCCGCCAGCGGATTGCGCAAGTCCTACGGCGAGAAGACCGTCCTGGACGGCATCGACATCGCCGTCCCCGAAGGCACCGTCTTCTCGCTGCTCGGCCCGAACGGCGCGGGCAAGACCACCGCCGTGAAGATCCTCTCCACGCTGATCACCCCGGACGGCGGAGAGGCACGCATCGCCGGGCACCAACTCGCGGGCCAGGCCCAGGCGGTGCGGTCCGCGATCGGGGTCACCGGCCAGTTCTCGGCGGTCGACGGGCTGATCACCGGCGAGGAGAACATGCTCCTCATGGCGGACCTCCACCACCTCTCCAAGAGCGAAGGGCGGCGCGTCACCGCCGAGTTGCTCGCCCGGTTCGACCTCACCGACGCCGCGAAGAAGCCCGCGTCCACGTACTCGGGCGGGATGAAACGGCGGCTCGACATCGCGATGACCCTCGTCGGGAGTCCTCGCGTCATCTTCCTCGACGAGCCGACGACCGGACTCGACCCGCGGTCCCGGCACAACATGTGGCAGATCATCCGGGAGTTGGTGACCGGCGGGGTGACCGTCTTCCTCACCACGCAGTACCTGGAGGAGGCCGACGAACTCGCCGACAGGATCGCCGTGTTGAACGGCGGGCGGATCGTCGCGGAGGGCACGGCCGAGGAGTTGAAGCGGCTCGCTCCGGGGGGCCACGTCAGACTCCGGTTCGCGCACCCGGCGCCGTACCAGGACGCGGTGGCCGCGTTCGCCGAGGCGTCCCGGGACGACGAGTCGCTCACGCTCCAGATACCGAGCGACGGCAGCCAGCGCGAACTGCGGGCGGTCCTGGACCGGTTGGACGCGGCCGGGGTCGAGGCGGACGAACTCACCCTGCACACGCCGGACTTGGACGACGTGTTCTTCGC
>NZ_LIRL01001033.1 GCF_001419795.1 Streptomyces niveiscabiei | reverse complement strand
TGCGCAGGACCTCGTACCAGGCCCGGTAGATCACCGAGACGTCCGTCGTCACGTCGGGGCCCGGGAAGGGGAGGATCCCGTACACGGACAGGAGCAGGAACAGCCGGGTGACACCCCAGGTGACCAGCAGCCCGGTCAACGGCGTCGTCTTCACCTTTGCCCCTGTTCGTCAAGATTCGTCCATGATCGGCATGTGGGGCACATCCTGCACCGTGGGGCTGTGGGAGAGCCACGAAGCGGGGCCGGGCACCTGGTCCGTTACAGTCGGCCGCGATGCACAAGACCCTCATCGTGACCAACGACTTCCCGCCCCGGCCCGGTGGCATCCAGGCGTTCCTCCACAACATGGCGCTGCGCCTCGACCCCGCCGACCTCGTCGTCTACGCGTCCACGTGGAAGCGCGGCCGCGAGGGCGTCGAGGCGACCGCCGCCTTCGACGCCGAGCAGCCCTTCACGGTCGTCCGGGACCGTACGACGATGCTGCTGCCGACGCCGGGGGCGACGCGGCGGGCCGTGTCGTTGCTGCGCGAGCACGAGTGCACGTCCGTGTGGTTCGGCGCGGCGGCCCCGCTGGGCCTGATGGCGCCGGCGCTGCGGAGGGCTGGCGCGCGGAGGCTGGTCGCCACGACCCACGGGCACGAGGCGGGGTGGGCCCAACTGCCGGTCGCCCGGGGGCTGTTGCGGCGGATCGGGGACGCGACGGACACGGTCACCTATCTGGGCGAGTACACGCGGTCGCGGATCGCCGGGGTGTTGTCGGCGGAGGCGGCGGCGCGGATGGTCCAACTGCCGCCGGGGGTGGACGAGAAGACGTTCCATCCGGGGTCGGGGGGGACGGAGGTCCGGGCACGGCTGGGGCTCACGGATCGCCCGGTGGTGGTGTGCGTGTCGAGACTGGTGCCGCGCAAGGGCCAGGACACGCTGATCCGCGCGATGCCGGGCATCCTGAAGGCCGAGCCGGAGGCGGTGCTGCTGATCGTGGGGGGCGGCCCGTACGAGGGCGACCTGCGAAAGCTGGCTGCGGAGACGGGAGTTGAGAACTCGGTGCGCTTCACGGGTTCCGTCCCGTGGGAGGAACTGCCCGCCCACTACGGCGCCGGAGACGTCTTCGCGATGCCGTGCCGGACCCGGCGGGGCGGCCTCGACGTCGAGGGCCTGGGCATCGTGTACCTGGAGGCGTCGGCGACGGGACTGCCCGTGGTGGCGGGGGATTCGGGGGGTGCGCCGGACGCGGTCCTGGACGGCGAGACCGGCTGGGTCGTGCGCGGCGAGTCGGTGGAGGAGACGGCAGAGCGGATCGTCGCGCTGCTGGGGGACGGGGAGTTGAGGCGGCGGATGGGGGAGCGGGGGCGCAAGTGGGTCGAGGAGAAGTGGCGTTGGGACCTCTTGGCGGAAAAGTTGAGGACGCTTCTCTAGCAGGAATCCGCCATTCCCCCCATGCTCCGCATATGACAGCACATCTGACGCAACGTCAGCTCAGTAGACGCCAGATCCTCGGCATGGCCGCCCTCCAGACGGCCGCCACCCTCGGCCTCACCCGCATCTCCCTCCAGTCCGCGCACGCCGAAGAACCCGAGGCCATCGACAACTCCCCGGCGATCGTGGTCGGTTCGGGGTACGGCGGAGCGGTCGCGGCACTGCGCCTCGCCCAGGCCGGCATCCGTACCCTCGTCCTCGAAATGGGCCGCGCCTGGAGCACGGCCGGAGCGGACGGCAAGGTCTTCTGCAACACGGCGAATCCGGACAAGCGCTCGATGTGGTTCAGGACCCGCACCGAGGCCCCTCTCGCGAGCTTCCTGTGGCTGGATGTCGTGAACAGGGACATCACCTCCTACCCCGGAGTCCTGGACCGCGTGAAGTTCGCGAACATGTCGGTGTACGTCGGCAGAGGCGTCGGCGGCGGCTCCCTCGTGAACGGCTCCATGGCGGTCACTCCCAACCAGGCGTACTTCACGGAGCAGTTCCCCACGGTCGACGCGACGGAGATGTACGGCACGTACTTCCCGAGGGCCCGCCGGATGCTGGGCGTGAACACGATCGACCCGACCTGGTTCGAGTCGACGGAGTGGTACAAGTTCAGCCGCACATCGAGGAAGGCGGCGACGAACACGGGCCTCAGAACGACGTTCGTGCCCAGCGTGTACGACTTCACGTACATGCAGAAGGAGGCGGCGGGCACGGCGGCGAAGTCGGCGCTGGGCCAGGAGGTCATCTACGGCAACAACCACGGCAAGCGCAGCCTCGACAAGACGTACCTCGCCTCCGCGCTTGGCACGGGCAACGTCACCGTCCACACGATGGAGAAGGTCACCGCCATCAGCCGCGCGAGCGACGGGAGTTGGCTCCTCAGCACGGCCCGCATCGACGACACGGGCACGGTCGTCGAGACGAAACAGTACGGCTGCACCTACCTCTTCCTCGGCGGCGGCAGCCTCGGCACCACCGAACTCCTCGTCAAGGCACGCCAGTCGGGCACCCTCCCCGCCCTGGACGCGAGCGTGGGCGCCGGCTGGGGCACCAACGGCAACGTCATGCTGGGCCGCGCCAACCACCTGTGGGACACGACCGGCGCCAACCAGTCCACGATGCCGGTCATGGGCATCGACGACTGGGCCAACCCGGACAACCCGGTGTTCGCCGAGATGGCCCCGCTGCCCACGGGACTCGAGAACTGGGTGAGCCTCTACCTGGCGATCACGAAGAACCCGGAACGCGCGAGGCTGACGTACGACAACGGCGCGCTGGGCCTGAGCTGGAGCACCGCTCAGAGCGCGGTGTCGGTGGCGATGGCGAAGAAGCTGTTCGACCGGATCAACGCGGCGAACGCGACGATCTACCGCTACGACCTGTTCGGCACGCCCAGCAAGGTCTTCGCGGACGACTTCTGCTACCACCCTCTGGGCGGCTGCGTGTTGGGGAAGGCGACCGACGACTACGGCCGCGTGAAGGGGTATTCACGGCTGTACGTCACCGACGGCTCGCTCGTGCCCGGCAACATCGGCGTGAACCCGTTCGTCACGATCACCGCGCTGGCCGAAAGGACGATGGCGCGGGTCCTGGTGGAGGACACCGCGCCATGAACTGCCCTGAAGAGAAAGGCTACTTCGTGTACAGGGCCTCGATCTCGGCCGCGTAGTCCTTCGCCACCACGTTCCGCTTGAGCTTCAGCGAGGGCGTGAGGTGACCCGAGTCCTCCGTGAACTGGGAGGAGAGAATGCGGAACTTCCGCACCGATTCCGCTTTCGACACCGCGGCGTTGCCGTCGTCGACCGCCGTCTGGATCGCCGCGAGCAGATCCGGGTCGTCACGCAGCGACGCCGCGGTGGCGCCCGCCGGCTTGCCGTGCTCACTGGCCCAGCGGCCCAGGAACTCGTCGTCGATGGTGACCAGCGCCGCCACGAACGGCCGGCCGTCCCCGACGACCATGCACTCGGCGACCAGCGCGTGCGCCCGGATGCGGTCCTCGATCACCGCCGGGGCGACGTTCTTGCCGCCCGCCGTGACGATGATCTCCTTCTTGCGGCCGGTGATGGAGAGGTAGCCGTCCTCGTCGAGGGTGCCGATGTCCCCGGTGTGGAACCAGTTGTCGGCCAGCGCCTCGGCGGTCGCCGTCGGGTTGTTCCAGTACTCCCTGAACAGGTGCTCGCCGTGCAGCAGCACCTCCCCGTCGTCCGCGATCCTGACGACCGAGCCGGGCAGCGGCTGGCCGACCGTACCGATCTTCTGGCGGTCCCACGGGTTGAACGCCGTCGCCGCGCAGGACTCGGTGAGGCCGTAGCCCTCCAGGACCGTGAAGCCGATGCCCCGGAAGAAGTGGCCGAGCCGCTCGCCGAGCGGGGCGCCGCCGGAGATCGCGTACTCGCCCCGGCCGCCGAGGACCGCGCGCAGCTTGCTGTAGACGAGCTTGTCGAACACCTTGTGCTTGATCTTCAGCCCGAGCGACGGGCCCGACGGCAGGTCCAGCGCCTTGCTGTAGGCGATCGCCGTGTCGGCGGCCTTGTCGAAGATCGCGCCCTTGCCGTCGGCCTGCGCCTTCGCGCGCGCCGAGTTGTAGACCTTCTCGAAGACGCGCGGCACGCCCAGGATCAGCGTCGGCTTGAACGAGGCCAGCTCGTCCGTGAGGTTCTTGATGTCCGGGAGGTTGCCCAGCTTGATCGGCGCCATCATCGGCGCGATCTGCACGAGCCGCCCGAAGACGTGCGCCAG
>NZ_LIRL01001032.1 GCF_001419795.1 Streptomyces niveiscabiei | reverse complement strand
GCGCCAGGGCGGGGCGGCGGGGAAGGGCGTGTCGCGGGGTTCGCCGTCGCCGCGGAAGAGGCGCCAGTCGGTGGTCATGAAGCGTTCGTTCCTCTCGCAGGGTCCGCGAGCAGCAGCGATCCGCTCCTCGGGTGACGCTCTTCCGGCTCCCAGACGAGGGCGGGCCGGGCCCGGCGCTCGCCCCAGCGCGCGGCCGTGTCGCTCCTGAACCGGCGTACGCGTTCAGGTAGTTCGTCCAGGTCGCCGGTGGGCGCCAGGTCGCCCAGGCGTACGGCGTCCTCGTGGCCGCTCGCGTCCCGGTCCCACAGGACGACGGGGGCGCCGAGGGCGAGGGCGACGAGGAGCATGGGTCTGCGCTGGTCGGCGGGGCCGTGCAGGACGACCCGGGCGGTGTCGCGGTGATCGGTGCTCAGCAGGTGCTGGAGATGCCTCGTCCCCTCGCACGCCGGATCGACGACGAGGGTCAGCTGTCGCCCGTTGCGCCAGCGGCGCTTCTGGTCCTGCTCGCTGCGTGTCCTGAACTCGGGGCAGCTCAGGGAGACGCGGTAGTCCGCGCCGATCGGGCGGGCTTGAAGAATGTCGTCGACCGCGCCGGGCACCCATTCGTCGACGGCCCGCTGAAGCCCGTCCCGGTCGACCTCGACCGTCACCCACGGCACGGTGTCCCCCTGCCCGGGCTCCTCGCGTACGGCGAACACGGCCTCGCTCAGACAAGTCGCCACTTCCTGCGGGGACTTGGACGCCGCCTCCGTCTCCTTCAGCACCCGGTGCGTGCCGTCGTCCCGGACGAGCAGGATCCGGCACCGGTACCGCTCCTCCCCCGCCTCCTTGTCGCGCTCCAGGTTCAGCACGATCCGCGCTACGGGGGAGGCGGGACGCTCGGCCCAGCGCTCGGCGTCCGCGCGGCGCTCGGCCAGCGCGTCCCGGTGGACGCCGAGGCGGTCGGCGACCGCTTCCGACCAGGTACGGAGTTCCTGGCGCCGCCCGGTGGCCGCGGCCACGTACTCGACGGCCCTCAGCAGCGCGGGAGTGCCTTCGCCGGACAGCTCCTCCAACCCCACGATCACGTCCGCGAGTTGGTCCTCGTCCAGGCGTGGCTGGTTGAGGGCCTCGGGGAGCACGGCGTACGGCAGTGCCTCGCGGGCCGCCCGGGACATCAGGGTCGGGTCGTCGGCGCGGCTGCCGCGCAGGAGGGTGAGCAGGTCGCCGTATTCGTTCAGGGAAAGGAGCGCGCCCCAGCCGAGTTTTCTGGCTCTGTCCAGGAGGGTGGTGAGGGCGGTGCGGTTCGCCGCGTTCTGCGCGAGGGTTTCGGAGAGGGTCGCGAGGGCGCGGGGGTGGGTGAGGGCGAGGGCTGCGAGGTCCGCCGTGTCGGGGGCGTATCCGGTGCTGTCGTAGCCGAGTTGACGGGCCAGTTCCCGGCCGTGCTCCTCGCGGGTCCCGGCGTCCGGGAACAGGGGGCGGAGCAGTTTCTCCATCTCCCGTTCGGTGGGGGTGCGTTCGGCTTCCGCCCTGGGCAAGGGGGCGCCGATCGGGTCCAGTCGAGGGCAGCCGCCGAGGTGTTCCGTGAACGCGCCGTCCGTCGCGAAGGAGGAGACGGGTACGGCGATGAGCCGACGCGCCCCGTACGCCTGGTCCTCCTCGGTGACGACGCACACGAGGTGGCCGCCGCAGAAGATCGCCGCCCCCGAGGCGCCTCCCCAGGCGTTGCCGCCTTCGCGGGGCGCGGGGGCCGGGGTCTGGTCCAGGACGTAGCGGTCCTTGCCGCCGGAGAGGACGGGGAGGAAGCCGCGGAGGTGTTCGGGTTCGCGGAGGTCACCGTTCCTGGACGCCCAGGGGTAGCCGAGGCCCTCGTACGGGAGCGGCGCGCGGCCCTCGGGGCGGCCCCAGCGGACGGGGTCGGGGAGGTCGATCTCCTCGTCCAGCCGCAGGAGGGCGATGTCGAGGCCCGCGGGGTGCACCCAGAGGCGTTCCGCCGAGGTCCCGATCCGCTCGCCGTCGCGTTCGTGGCCGACGTAGACCTTGGTCTTCGGCCAGAACCTGCCGGTCGCCCGGTCGATCAGCGCGTGACGTGCCGTCAACACGAGCCGGGGGGCGACGAGATACCCCGAGCCGACCGTGCGGCGGCTCCCGTCCCCACTGCGGATCAGGGCCAGTCTGCGCGGGTCCATCTCGTTCAGTCCTCGTCCAGCGACCCGGTCTCGTCGTCCCCGACCTCGGGGGTGGTGCCGCCCGCGGCCCTGTCCTTCACGGACAGCTTGAGGGTCAACTTGTGGGTGCGCACAGAGGCTTGCTCCCCGCCGGCGCCGACGGCGACCACACCGAAGCTGAGCTTGCCGTCGCCCTTGGCGGACTTGCGCAGCTCCAACTGGAGCTCCAGTTGGGCTTCTTCGACACCGAACGCGAACTGCTGGTTGGCACCGAGGCGTTGGGCCTCGTACAGCTCCTGACGGAGTTCCTCTATGGCTGCCGCCAGGCCGATCGTCGACATGTGGTGCGCCCCCCGGATCAAAGACAGTGCGTTGTCGGTACGTTACAGCGCTGGCGGGAGGGGGTGGGGAGCGGTCGTGGAAGAATCCGGGC
>NZ_LIRL01001031.1 GCF_001419795.1 Streptomyces niveiscabiei | reverse complement strand
TTGGAAAGCGTGTTGGGGGCAACCCCTCACGAGTTCGAATCTCGTATCCTCCGCCAGTGCCTCACCGGGCACGATGTCGAAGGGCCCCACCTCAGGGTGGGGCCCTTCGACGTTGTCCTCAGACCTCGTTGTCCTGGTTTTTGTCCACAGCGGGTGTCTCCGGGGGTCCCCAGATGGCTTCGGCGATCTTCCGGGCGACGTCCTTGAGCATGGCGTCCGGCACGTGCAGGTAGCGCGCCCTCATGCTCACGGAGGTGCCCGGCTCCCATCCCATGATCTGGTCGATGACGCGGTCCGGGACACCGAGCAGCATGAGCACGGTCGCGGCCGTGTGCCGGGCGTCGTGCAGCCGGGCGTCCCGAACACTGGCGTCTTCCAATAGGTGCTTCCAGTCGTGATAGTCCGTGTTCGGGCTGAGCGGGCCACCCAGGGGCTTGGTGAACACGTAGTCCGATTCGGTCCACAGGTCGCCGGCCGCTTTGCGCTCGCGCTTCTGGATCTCGGCGTGTGCGCGGAGCATGGCGACCAGTGGGCCGGGCAGGGGGACGGCGCGGCGGCCGGCGCGGGACTTGGTGTTCTTGGTCTCGCGGCGGGTCTGCTCCCTGCTCGGGCAGTACCCCGCCTTCCTGCCGCACGGCGAGGATTCCGGGCACCCGTGCTTGTACCGGGGGCGCAGACGGTTCCGGCGCAGTTTGAGGTACTCGTTATCCAGGTCGACGTCTACCCAGCGCAGTCCGAGCGTCTCGCCCTGCCGCAGACCGAGCGCCAGCGCCAGCACCCAACGGGCGCTGTTCCGGCGCTTGTTGGCTTCGAGCAACAGGCACTGGACTTCTTCGACGGAGTAGGGCTCTACCTCGTTCTCGTCCTCTTCCATCCGGGGTGGCTTCGCCAACGACGCGGCGTTCTTCGCCGCGTAGCCGCGCCGTACCGCCTCCCCCAGCGCGGTTCGGGCGGTGCGGTGGACCTGGTGAGCCGTACCGGCCTTGCGCTCCCCGTTCGCCTGCATTCGGCGGTACAGGCTTTCCAAGTGCTCGGGCTGCAAGCGGTCGAGGCGGTGCTTGCCGACGCCGGGAACGAGATGGACGCGAACGGCGACCTCGTAGCCGTCGTACGTGTTCTCGCTGACGGTCGGCTTGGCGATGTTCTCGACCCAGTGGAGCAGCCACTTTCCGACCGTCCACAGCTTTCCGGGCTGTTGGGCCGTGCCCTGGTCGCGCTGCTTCTCCAGCCGCTTGACCTCATCTTTCAGGGCGTCTTCCGTGGTGCGGGTGATGTGCCTGCGGTAGGGCTCCCCGTCGTCCTTGTAGCCCATCGGGACGCGGGCGTGCCAACGGCCGTCCGCTCCGAGGTAGATCGCCGTTTCGCCGTTGGCGCGGCGGGTCCGCTTCTTTTCCTCTGCCACAGGCAGGCTCCTGCTTTCGTGCGTGTCGGGGTGGAGATGGGGCCGGGGCGGCGGGCCCCTGTCGGAGAGCCGCCGCCCCGTGCGTCGTCAAGCGGCGCGTTGGGCGGTTCGGAGGCGGGCCGCGTAGGCGGCGGGCGCGTCGGCGGGGACGCGACGGAGTCGGCCGACCATGACGGACTCCAGTTCTCCGGTGCGGATGAGTTCGAAGCAGGTGGTTCGGCCGATGCGGAGTCGGCGGGCGGCTTCTTCGACCTTGAGGAGGACCAAGGTGGTGTCTTCGGCGGGGTGGGCCGTGGACATGGGCGTGTCGCTCCTTCGGCTCATGGGAGGGGGCGTGTGTGTCCGAAGCGGGGATTTCTGCGTCATCGCGTCACCTGCGTCAACCAGGGTTCTGACCTGCGGGTTTGGGTGACGCAGCGCGGTAGGGGGTGCGTCACCCGTGACACGGGCCGTCCGTCAGGGGGTGACGCAGTGACGCGGGATGACGCGGGATTCACGGTCTGCGTCACCGGATGTCGCCGCAGGTCAGGGGCCGTCTGTCGGGCCTGTGGTGACGCGGTGACGCAGATCTTCCCTGCTTGGGAAAAAGAAAAGGGGGGTGGTGTCTGTGGTTTTACGTCCGGTCAGGGCTTGAAGAAGGGGCCGCTTCGCGGCGCGACTTGTGCAGGGCGGCGGTGCCGCCGAACAGCAAGAGGAGCACCCCCGGCCCGGCGTGCTCCTCTTGCTTGTCCGCCGCCCGCCTGGCCGGGCGGGCGGGCGTCAGAAGGCGGTCTGCTGCGCGGGCGGCGGGGGCGGGGCTTGGCGGCCAATCTCGATGTAGCGGGCGGCGCTGGTGCGGCCCCAGTCGACCAGGACGCCGCGTGCGGCCAGGGTGGGCTGGATACGCCTGAGCCGGTCGGAGAGGACTTTGCCGGTGGTGGGCCAGCCCTTGGGCAGGGGACGGCATTCCTCACCGCTGTAGAGGGCGGTCAGGTGGTGCAGCCATTCCGCCGACGTCATCCGGACCTCTTCGCCCGGGGCGAGTTCGGCGGCGTACTTGAGGACCGTCTGTGCCAGGAGGTCGCCCTCGATGACGTCGTCGTTGAGGTCGTCGAGGCTGGCCCGGTACGCCTCCAGGGTTCCGAAGCCGGTGGCGGTGTCGAGCTGTGCGCAGAGGTGGGCGAAGTCGGCCATGCGCAGGTCGGTCGGGGTCTCGGCCTGTGCGGCGCGGACGGTGACGGTGA
>NZ_LIRL01001030.1 GCF_001419795.1 Streptomyces niveiscabiei | reverse complement strand
CTTCACGCGCTGGGCCTCGCCGCCGGACAGCGTGCCCGAGGGGCGGTCCAGGGAGAGGTAGCCGAGGCCGATCTCGTTGAACGAGTCCAGGGTCTGGCCGAGCGCGGCCAGGAGCGGGGCCACCGAGGGGTCGTCCAGCTTGCGGACCCACTCCGCGAGGTCGCTGATCTGCATCGCGCAGGCGTCCGCGATGCTGATGCCGCCGATCTTCGAGGAGCGGGCCGCCTCCGTCAGGCGGGTGCCCTCGCAGTCCGGGCAGGTCGTGAACGTGATCGCGCGGTCCACGAACTCCCTGATGTGCGGCTGCATCGCCTCGCGGTCCTTCGCGAGCATCGACTTCTGGATCCGGGGGACCAGGCCCTCGTACGTCATGTTGATGCCCGCGATCTTCATGCGGGTCGGCTCCAGGTACAGGAACGCGTGCCGTTCCTTCTTCGTGAAGCGCTTGATCGGCTTGCCCGCGTCGTACAGGCCCGACTCCGCGTACAGGCGGTAGCCCCAGCCGCCCGTCTTGTAGCCGGGGACCAGGAGCGCGCCGTCGTCGAGGGACTTCTCCTCGTCGAACAGCTGCGTCAGGTCGAAGTCCGTGACCGAGCCCCGGCCCTCGCAGCGGGGGCACATGCCGCCCTGGATGCTGAACGAGCGGCGCTCCTTCACCGTCTGGCCGCCCCGCTCGATCGTCACCGCGCCCGCGCCACTGATCGAGGCGACGTTGAAGGAGAACGCCTTCGCCGGGCCGATGTGCGGGGTGCCGAGGCGGCTGAAGAGGATCCTCAGCATCGCGTTGACGTCCGTGACCGTGCCGACCGTCGATCTCGGGTCCGCGCCCAGGCGCTGCTGGTCGACGATGATCGCCGTGGTCAGGCCCTCCAGGACGTCCACGTCGGGGCGGGCGTTGTTCGGCATGAAGCCCTGGACGAACGCGCTGTACGTCTCGTTGATCAGCCGCTGCGACTCCGCCGCCACCGTCCCGAACACCAGCGAGCTCTTCCCCGAGCCCGAGACGCCGGTGAACACCGTCAGCCTCCGCTTCGGGATCTCCACGCTGACGTCCCGCAGGTTGTTCACCCGCGCACCGTGCACCCGGATCAGGTCATGGCTGTCGGCGGCGTGCGGCTTGGTCATCGCGGCTCCTTGTGTGGGCGGGGTTGAGGCCAGGCTAGGCGGGGGGGGGGG
>NZ_LIRL01000103.1 GCF_001419795.1 Streptomyces niveiscabiei | reverse complement strand
CCGTGCCGCAGCGCGTTGGTGACGAGGTTGGTGAGGATACGTTCCACCCGGCGCGGGTCGGTCTCCACGAGCGTGTCCGAGACGATGCGCACCGCGACCCCGTCGAGCCCGGCGACCGCGCGCCGCGCCATCGCGCTGACCTGCCGGTGCTCGGTCTCGACGACGGCGACCCGCGCGTCGAGCCGCGCGATCTCCAGGACGTCCTCGACGAGCCCGTGCAGCTTGCGGACCCCGCCCGCGACCAGGTCGGCGGCCGGTCCGGGCGGCAGCAGCCCGGCCGCGGTGACCATGACGGAGACCGGCGTACGCAGCTCGTGCGCGATGTCGGCGGTGACGCGCCGCTCGGCCTCCAGGCGGGCGCCGAGCGCGTCGGCCATGGCGTTCATGGACTCGGCGAGCCGGGTGATCTCGTCGCGCCCGCGGGGGCGGACACGGGCGTCGAGGTCGCCGTTGGCGATACGTTCCGCCGTCCGGGCGGCGGCCGTGGCCCGGCGGCCCATCCGTACGCCGAGGGCGAGGCCGAGCAGCGCCACGGCGCCGGTCGCGGCGACGCCCGCGGTGGCGAGCGTCCGGTCCAGAGCGGCGAGCGTGTCCGCCTCACGGTCGTACGGCCGTGACAGCGCGAGGACGGTGCGGTCGGAGACCCGGGTCGCCGCCCACAGCTCGGGGTGCCTACCGCTGCGGAGGTACGTCGCACGTACCCCCTTCGCGATCAGCCGGGTGAGGGGTGCGGGCAGGTCGGGCGGGTCGAGGCGGGCTTCGGTCTCGCGGCCGGCGGCGTGGTCGTAGGCGGCGGCGACCAGCCGGCGGTCCAGGTCGGCGCGGGCGGTGGCGAGCTGGTCGGCGGCGGTGATGCGGTGGACCAGCACGCCGACGGCGCCCGCGACGCAGACGGCCGCGGCGGCGACGGCCAGCGCGACCTTCGTACCGATGTTCATGGCGTTCTTCTGCATCCCCTGGTCCTCAGGTCTCCTGGCTCTCAGGTCGTAGAGCCGTAGTACTTCAGGGGCGCAGCTTGTAGCCGAAGCCGCGGACCGTTTCGATGCGGTCGTGGCCGATCTTGGCGCGCAGGCGGCGGATGTGGACGTCGACGACGCGGGTGTCGCCGGTCCAGGCGTAGTCCCAGACCCTCTCCAGGAGGAGGTCGCGGGTGAGGACCGTACCGGGGGAGGAGGTGAACTCCTGGAGGAGGCGGAGTTCGGTGGTGGTGAGGGAGAGGGGCTCGCCGCGGCGGTGGGCGGTGAGGGAGACGGGGCAGAACTCGAGGTCGCCGAAGGTGAGGCGGGCGGTGCGGGGG
>NZ_LIRL01001029.1 GCF_001419795.1 Streptomyces niveiscabiei | reverse complement strand
CCGCGCACCGACCGCTCACACCTCCCGGAACCAGCACCCTCACCCCCCACCTCTCCCCATGAATTCACGGACCGCGTCCGCCCTTTTCGGCCAACCGGAATTCCCCACCCCCGGCACGCACCCCCCACACACCCCGCACCAGCGATCCTTCCGCGAGACGGAAGTGCCGTTGCACCACCCCCACGCACCTCAAGACGATGGCGGCAGGACCGAGAGACGGGAACCCCCATGCCGCACATCACCGCCTTCGCCAGGAACCAGTGGTACGTCATGGCCTACAGCCACGAGGTGGGCCGCGAGCTGCTCGGCCGCACCGTCCTGGGCGAGCCGATCGTCGTGTACCGCACGGAGGCCGACGGCACCCCGGTCGCCCTGCACGACCGCTGTGTGCACCGGCGTTACCCGCTCTCGGCGAGCGGCCTGGACGGCGACCGGATCGTGTGCGGCTACCACGGCTTCACGTACGACACGACGGGTACGTGCGTGTACGTGCCGGGCCAGAAGCGCGTCCCGCGCACGGCGCGCGTCGCCGCGTACCCGGTGGTCGAGCAGGACTCCCTGATCTGGGTGTGGATCGGCGACCCGGCGCTCGCGGACCCGGCGGCGATCCCGCGCGCCCGCCACCTCGACGCGCCGGGCTGGACGACCGTACGCGGCATGGAGTCGATAGACGCCGACTACGGCCTGCTCGTCGACAACCTCCTCGACCTGTCGCACGAGACGTATCTGCACGGCGGCTACATCGGCACCCCCGAGGTCGCCGAGACGCCGATCACCACCGAGGTCGACGAGGGCGCCGGGATCGTCCGGGTCAGCCGGCACATGGACGACGCCGAGTGCCCCCCGTTCTACGCCCGTTCGACCGGCATCGAGGGCCGGATCACGCGCTGGCAGGACATCGAGTACCACGCGCCGTGCCTGTACCTGCTGCACAGCCGCATCGCCCCGGCCGGGGTGGTGCCCGAGGCGGACGGCAGCGATCCGCACGGCTTCCACACGGAGATCACGTACGCGATCACCCCGTCCGGCGACGGCAGGGTGTACGACTTCTGGATGGTGTCGCGGGACTGGGCGACGGACGACGAGGAGGTCACCGAGTTCCTGCGCGGCAACAACCACACGGTCGTCATGCAGGACGTCGACGCCCTCAACCTCCTTCAGCGCACGCTGGGTTCGGAGCGCGACGGCTACCAGGAGCTGAGCATCAACATCGACACCGGCGGTCTCGCCGCGCGCCGCATCCTCGCGCGTCTGGTCGAGGAGGGCGACAAGCCCGTGGAGCGGGCCCTGTGACCGGCGAGGTCTACCGCGTCGCCTGGCTCCCCGGCACGGACGTCCTGCACGGCACCTGCCACTGCGGACGCGAGCACACCGCGCAGGACCCGGTGGAGATGTGGGAATGGATGCTGGCGCACCCGCGCGGCCACGACACGGAGGAGGCCGAGTGACCGCCTACGACGGCGAACTGACCGTCCATCAGATCGACACGGTCGCCGAGGGCGTACGCCTGCTGTCCCTGCGCCACCCCCTCGGCGACCCCCTGCCCGCCTGGGAGCCCGGCGCCCACGTCGACCTCCTTCTCGCGCCCGGCCTGGAGCGGCAGTACTCGCTGTGCGGTGACCCGGCGGACCGGCACGAGTGGCGGATCGCGGTGCTGAGAGAGCCGGCCGGCAGAGGCGGATCGGCTCATGTGCACGAGGAGTTGGCGCCCGGCGACAAGGTCCGGGTGCGCGGCCCCCGCAACAACTTCCCCCTCCTGCCCGCCGCCCGCTACCGCTTCGTCGCCGGGGGCATCGGCATCACCCCGCTGCTGCCGATGCTGGCCGCCGCCGAGGCGTCGGGCGCGGAGTGGACGCTGCTGTACGGCGGACGCTCGCGGCGGTCGATGGCGTTCACGGACCAACTCCTGCGCTACGGCGACCGGGTGAGCGTCGCGCCGCAGGACGAGACCGGGGCGCTGCTCGAACTCGGGCCGGTGCTGGACGAGTTGCCCGGGGACACGCTCGTCTACTGCTGCGGCCCCGGGCCGTTGCTCGACGCGGTGGAGAGCCGGTGCCCCTCGGGGGTGCTGCACATCGAGCGGTTCCAGCCGCGATCCCAAGACGCCCATGAGGCACGGGAGTTCGAAGTCGTCCTGGAGCGCAGCGGGCGCACGGTCACGGTCGGGGCGGACGTCTCCGTACTGGACGCGGTGCGGGCGGCCGGGGTCGAGGTCCTGTACTCGTGCACGGAAGGGACGTGCGGGACGTGTGAGACCGATGTCCTCGAAGGGACAGTGGACCACCGGGACTCGGTGCTGACGGCGGAGGAACAGGAAGCCGGGGAGACGATGATGATCTGCGTGTCGAGGTGCAAAGGGGAACGGCTGGTGCTGGACCTCTGAGCCTCAGGCTTCCGGCGCCGGCACCACCGTGAGGTGACTCGCCCCCCTGCGCCCCGCCCGCGCCCCGCTCCGGCGCCCCGCGTGCCGTGCCCGGGGCGGTTCCCGCAGGACCAGCGTCAGCCGTGTACACCCCATGTCCTGAAGGGACTTGGTCGTCTCCGTGACGACGCGGCAGTCGGTGGCGCCCCAGCGCGGGTCGGGGTGCAGGAGGGGGCGGACGGCGCCGTCGAGGGCGAGGCCGGCGGGGCCGACCTCGCGGATCCAGCGCGGCAGGCCGTGCCGGTAGGCGGCCTCCATGATCGGGTCCTGCGCGATCTCCCGCCGTACGGACTGGAGTTCGCGGTCGTCGCCGTCGCGCTCCAGGGCCGCAGCGAACTGCGCGAGCATCGGCAGGCACCAGCGCGACTCGTGGTCGCCGAGGACGAGCGAGGCGTCGGGGTGGAAGAGGACGAAGCGCAGGAAGTTGTCGTCGGGCATGGCGGTGGGGTGCGGGCCGACCCCGCCGAAAAGTGTCCGGAAAGCGGTGTTCGCGATGACCGCGCCCCAGCGCCGGTCGAGCACGACGGACGGGAAGGAGACCGCGTCCAGCAGCGCGGCGTAGTCCTGGAGGTATGCGTGGGCCTCGGGCCCTTCGGGGCGGGACGGCGGTACGGACCGCTGCCCACCTGCCCTGTATGCCATCGGGAGGTCACCCCTCTTGCCTTTGCGGCCGTCTCGCGGCGCCCCGATCCTGCGGCCCCCGCACTCGTCATGTCAACTATCGTGGCATTCGGCGGTGGTTGACGGCTGAAATTGGCCACAGTTGTGGCGAGACCTGGATGTGAGTTCGAAAAACCGGTTACCCTCCGGGCAGTTGACCGTGACTGCCGGTATGGATGAGTGTGACCGTCGGTGCGGAGGAGGCGGTTTCGGCCGGTCGGGCCGCGGGGCGTCCGCGAGAGATGTAGGAGACCTGTTCCGTGACGGATGACTACGAGGCTGCCGGCGACCCGGCGACGGCTTCGCTGTCGGCGCTCGTCGCCCGGGTCACCGCGCTCGCCGGCCGGCTCGGCGTGCCGCACGCGCAGGTCTTCGACGTCCCCCGCCTCTCGGTGTCGTCCGGGGTGCCCGAGCCCGTCGTCAAGGCGCTGCTGAGCGGGCGCCCGGCGGGCGAGCCCGACGTACAGGCCCGCTTCCTCCAGCGGCTCGGGCTGCTGCGGCGCACCCGCCTCAAGCCGGGCGGGCGCAAGTACACGCAGCAGGAGATCGCGGACGGCGCGGGCATGTCCCGGCAGCAGGCGGGCGCGCTGATCAACGGCGACCGGCGGCCCACGATGGAGCACTGCGACGCGATCCAGCGGTTCTTCCGCGTCCACGCGGGCTTCCTGACCGCCGAGGACCCCGAGGCGCTCGCCAGCGTCCTGCTCCACACCGAACAGGAGCTCCTCCAGCAGCTCGCCGCGCGCGAGGCCGCCTCGGCGGACCCGCTGGAGAAGCTCCTCCAGGACCACGGCGTGCGCGGGATCGCCTGGCGCGCCGCCCAACTCCCCACCGACCAGCACCGCGACAAGGTCGCCGAGTGGCTGGACATGCTGCTGGAGAGCGTCAAGCGACCCGAGTCGTGAACCCCTGGAGGGCGGTGGGCATGAGCAGGCGGATGCGGCGGCTGTGCGGCGAACTCGTCGCCGGTCTCGCCCTCGACACACCTGCGGCGCCCGAGGACGTGTACGCCGGCCTGTGCGCGGCGATGAGCCGCAGGCGGGGCCGTCCCGTGCACTTCCGTACGGCCGCGTTCCCGGTCGGTACGGCGAGCGGGCTGTGGCTGGACATGACCGATCAGGACCTCGTCGTGATCGAGGAACGGACAGCGCCCGATCATCAACTGGTCATCCTCGGACACGAGCTGTGGCACATGACCGCCGGGCACCACGGCCACCCCGTCGAGGGCGCCGTCGTCGCCGCGCGCCTGCTGCACGACGGCGCCGACCTCCAGGAGACCGTACGCCGGGTCGCCGCGCGCACGCGCTTCGACGAGGAGGACGAGCGCGAGGCGGAGACCTTCGGGCTGCTCCTGGCGAGCCGCTGCCGGGGGCTGCTCGCGGGCACGCCGGAGAAGGGCCAGCGCGACCGGCTGGCGGGGCGGATCGAGGCGTCGCTCGGCTATCTGCGGCAGGACGGGAAATGACGCGCGGCCGAACATGCCGTCCGCTATGCAGGTGAACCGGAGCGCATCGCAACGGGGTTGAGGGCGATTGTCAGTGGCGGGCGGCAAGCTGGACGGTACGACGAGACCAACCAGCCGATGCCGACCAGGGGAGAGCCGTCCGATGCCCACCACCTCCGTACTGACCGACCGTGAACGCGCCGCAGTCCAGGCGTACTTGAGGCTCCTCAACACCGTGGCCGCCGCGTACGACGGAGAGGTGCGGGTGGTTCCCGCTTCGGTGCTCGCGGAGGCGGAGGAGGCGCTGCGGGAAGCGGGGCTCACCGGCAACGAGGCGGACTTCTTCAAGCTCGTACGGGGGTGGTGCCCCTGAGCCCCTGGCCCCCCTGGCAAACCGAACCCCGGCCGCCCGCGCGGGCTCAGGCCGTGTGCGGAATCGAGATCGCCGTGGCCAGCAGCCCGTCCCTGACGATCCAGTGTCCCTCGAACCGCCCGACCTCCCGCCCGTCCACCACCGGCCCCGGCACGCGCAGGGTCGCCGACACCGTCCCGAACGCCTCCTCGACCGGTGTCAGCGTGATGTCCGCCTCGGAGAAGTCCAGCCACTTCCCCGTCAGCGGGAACCACGCCTTGTACACCGACTCCTTCGCGCTGAACAGCAGCCGGTCCCAGTGGACGTGGGGCCGGCTCGCGGTGAGCGCGGCGAGGCGTTCCTCCTCCGCGGGCAGCGCGATCGCGGACTGGACGCCCTCCGGCAGCCGGTCGTGGGGCTCGGCGTCGATGCCGAGGGAGGCGAGGTCGGCGGTGCGGACGAGGGCCGCCGCGCAGTACCCGGCGCAGTGTGTCATGCTGCCGCGCACCCCCTCGGGCCAGCCCGGCGCACCGCGCTCGCCGGGCAGGATCGGCCGGGGCGGGACGCCGAGCTTCTCCATGGCCTGGCGCGCACAGGCGCGTACGGTCGCGAACTCGCGGCGCCGCTTGTCGACGGCCTTCGTGATCACCGCGCGTTCCTCGGGGTACAGGCCCTCCTCGGCGGCGGGATCGGCGGCGGCTGCCCCGATCGCCTCCACCGCCACCACGGACGCGGGCAGCAGCCGCTCGATCACTCGCTCTCGCCCTTCACCGGAGCCGGCAGGATCAGCCGCGGGCGCCCCGGCGGCTGCTGACGCTTCTTCCACTCGCGCGGATAACCCACCGAGACCTCCTCGAACCGGACGCCCTCGTGCCAGGTGGTGCGCGGAATGTGCAGGTGCCCGTAGACCATGGCGGCCACCGGAAAGCGGCGATGCCAGTCGGCGGTCAGCGTCGTGCCGCACCACATCGCGAACTCGGGATACCAGAGCACCTCGGTGGGGTGCCGGTCGAGCGGATAGTGGTTGACGAGGACGACGGGCAGGTCCGCCGGCAGCTCCGCGAGCCGCCGCTCGGTCAGCTCCACCCGCGCCCGGCACCACGCCTCGCGGGTCGGGTAGGGGTCGGGGTGCAGGAGGTACTCGTCGTTGCAGACGACGCCCGTGCCGTGCGCGTACTCCAGGCCCGCCTCCTTCGTCGCGCAGCCCGCCGGGAGGAACGAGTAGTCGTACAGCAGGAACAGCGGGGCGACCACGGCCGGACCGCCGGGGCCCTCCCAGACCGGGTACGGGTCCTCGGGGGTGACGACGCCGAGGTCGCGGCAGACGGCGACGAGGTGCTCGTACCGCTCGACGCCGCGCAGCGTGACCGGGTCGGCGGGGTGGGTCCACAGCTCGTGGTTGCCGGGCGCCCAGACGACCTTGGCGAAGCGGCTCGCGAGGGTCTTGAGGGTCCAGCGGATGTCCGCGACGTTCTCGGAGACGTCGCCCGCGACCAGCAGCCAGTCGTCCTCGGTGTCCGGGTGCAGCTCCTCCACCAGGGCCCGGTTCTCGGGGTACCCGATGTGCAGGTCGCTGATGGCCAGCAGCCGCCCGGCTCCCCCGGCCGTCGTCGTCACCACGCGCCCCCGTCCCTCGTCCGCAACGCTTTCCACGCTTTCCAAGGTCACCACGACAACACATTCGGCGCCCCGCGACAAGGCCGTCCCCGCGACGTCGGTGCAGGGGCCACCCACCGCCCGGGAATCCGTAACACGTGTGTTGCACGCGGGACCCCGCGCAGGCCGTATGATCGCCCCAACACCACCGCCATGAACTTCCCTTCGCGCAGGGCGGTTTGGTGTCCCCACTTCCTCCTGCCTGGGCCGGGCCTGCTTCGCCCTGCCCGCGAACCCTGAAAGGCGGCCTCGCATGGTCTCTCGCGTACGCGTCTGGCTCAACCGCACGTACGCGGAGAACGTCTTCTTCATGGATCAGCTGCGGAGAAATCCCAGCGACCGCGCCGTGGAGATCCATGCGACGCACGGCGACGCCGACTCCCCCGTGCTGGCCGCCGCCGACACCGCCGACCTGGAGCCCGAGGGCCTCTCCCCCGCCGCCTACGTCGAGTTCGCCCTCGACCAGTGCGCGCGCCGCTCCATCGACGTGTTCGTGCCGCGCCTGCACCAGTCGGCGATCGTCGCGCACCGCGCGGACTTCGAGGCGGTCGGCACCGCGCTGCTCGCGCCGACGCCGCAGGCCGTGGCCGTCTTCGAGGACAAGATCGTGGCGTACGAGGCCGTGCGCGCCGTCGGCGTGGGTGTGCCGCCGTGGTTCCGGGTGCGCAACGCGGAACAACTCGTCGAAGCGGTCGACGCGTTGGAGGCCGACGGCCACAAGGCGTGCTTCAAGCCGGCGTCCGGCGCGGGCGGGGTGGGCTTCCGTGTCGTCACGCGCGCCCCCTTCTCGCTCTCGCACCTCACCGGATTCCCGTCCCCCTACGTCCCGTTGGACCTGGTGAGGGCCGCGCTGGAGGAGGCCGAGGAAGAGGTCGACTGGATCGTCATGCCGCGCCTGGAGCAGCCCGAGGTGTCGGTGGACTGCCTCACCGGGCCCGACAACATCGTCCGCATGTCCATCGGGCGGACGAAGAACGGGCGCCGTC
The DNA here is from genome assembly GCF_001419795.1 of Streptomyces niveiscabiei. Classification (GTDB taxonomy): domain Bacteria; phylum Actinomycetota; class Actinomycetes; order Streptomycetales; family Streptomycetaceae; genus Streptomyces; species Streptomyces niveiscabiei. The sequence goes on along the minus strand of NZ_LIRL01001029.1, from coordinate 494 downwards.
GCGGGTTCACGCTGGACCGGCGGTGGCTGGAGCCGGCCCGGCTGATCGCCGAGGGCTTCGGGCTGCACTACCTGTCCAACATCCAGTTCCGGATGTTCGGCGACGAGCCGGTCCTCATGGACGTCAACACCCGGCCCGCCGGAGGGCTGCACCAGCTCTCGCTGTGCGGGGTCAACGCCCCCTGGGCGGCTGTGCAGTTGGCGCTCGGCGAGGACCCGGGCGAGATCGCGCCGCCGTTCCTCGGGCAGGACTACACGGTCGTCTCCGGGCCGCGTCCGCTGCGGCCGGTGACGCTGCCGCAGCAGCGGATGGACGAGCCGGTGCTGCCCTCGGTGGCCGCGCCCGCCGTGCCGGTGGAGAGCGAGGCCGTCGTGGAGAGCACGGTCGCCTCGGAGGCCACGGCGTCCGCGTAAGCGCAGATCACCCCCTGTCTCCCCCGGTCTCGAAAAACTGGGGGAGATTTTTTTGCGCGGGGGTGTATCAGGGGGCGGGGT
>NZ_LIRL01001028.1 GCF_001419795.1 Streptomyces niveiscabiei | reverse complement strand
AGGCGCTGCTGCGGCGCGGGGACCTGTCGGTGACCGAGGTGTGCATGGCCGTGGGGTGTACGTCGCTGGGGTCGTTCAGCTCGCGGTTCACCGAGCTGGTCGGGGAGACGCCGAGCGCGTACCGGGCGCGGTCGCACGAGGAGAGCGCGGTGATCCCGCCGTGCGTGGCCCGCACGTACACCAGGCCGAAACGCCGCCGCCCTACCTAAGCTGACCGGCATGGACCTGAAACTCCACCAGTGCTTCATCGCCGTGGACGACCACGACAAGGCCCTGCACTTCTACGTCGGCGTCCTCGGCCTGGAGATCCGCAACGACGTCTCGTACGAAGGCATGCGCTGGGTGACCGTCGGCTCGCCGCTCCAGCCCGACGTCTCCGTCGTCCTCGAACCCCCGGACGCGAACCCCGACGCCTCCGCCGCCGACCGCGAGTCCCTGAACCGCCTGCTGGCCAAGGGCCTCCTGCGCGGCGCGATCTTCGCGACCCCGGACTGCGACGCCCTCGCGGCACGCGTCCGCGAGGCGGGCTACGACCTCCTCCAGGACCCCACGGACCAGCCGTACGGCGTCCGCGACTGCGCGCTGCGGGACCCGGCGGGGAACCTCCTGCGCTTCATGGAGAGGCCGGCATGAGCGGAGCGCCCGACACGAGCGGAGCGCCCGGCATGAGCGACGTCCGCTGGACCTATGCCTTCATAGACCGCCCCTCCCCGGCGTCCGCCGGCTTCTGGGCGGAGGTGACGGGCACGCGCCTGTCCGAACCCCGGGGAGACCAGGCCGAGTTCGCGACGCTCCTCCCGGCCGACGGGTACGACCCCTGCGTCAAGTTCCAGACGGTCGCCGAGGGCCCCGGCGGTGCGCACATCGACTTCTCGGTGACCGACGTCCGCGCGTTCGCCGCGCGCGCGGTGGACCTGGGAGCGCGGATGGTCGCCGACCACGCCACCTGGTCCGTCCTGCGCTCCCCCGCGGGCCAGGTCTTCTGCGCGGTCCCCTGGCACGGCGAGTCCACCCGGCCCCCGGTGCACGCCGCGAGCCGCCTCGACCAGGTGTGCATCGACATCCCCCCTTCCGCCTACGCCTCCGAAATCTCCTTCTTCACCGCGTTGCTCCCCACATGGACCTCAACGCCCAGCCGCCTCCCTGAGTTCCACGCCCTCGTCCCACCC
>NZ_LIRL01001027.1 GCF_001419795.1 Streptomyces niveiscabiei | reverse complement strand
CCGCCAAGAGCCCCCGCCCCGCCGGACCCGCCTTCCGCTGGGCCCTGGACCAGCGCCTCGGCCCCGAATCCGGGCGCGCCGGCACCCTCCTGCTGCCGCTCGCCCTCTCCGAAGGCGCCGGCCTGCCCTCCACCGGCCTGTGGCCCGCCATCGCCTCCGCCGTCTCCGCCGTCCCCACCGGACCCGACGACATCCGCTGGATCCTCGACCACGCCGACTCCCACATCGTCGAAGCCCTCGACTCCCACGGCCGGTCCGTCTACCGCCTCTACCACGAGTCCTTCGCCGACGAACTGCGCGCCACAGCCGCCGACACCTCCGCCGCCGTCACCGGAGCCCTGCTGGACTCGGTGCCCGTCGACCCCGCCACGGGCCTGCGCGACTGGAGCGCCGCACAGCCCTACGTACGCGACCACCTCGCCACGCACGCCGCAGCCGCCGGCACCCTCGACGAACTCGTCGTGGACCCGCTGTTCCTGCTCACCGCCGAGCCGGTCGCCCTCCAGCGCGCCCTCACCCGGGTGACGACACCGCAGGCCGTCGCCGCCCGCACCGCCTACGAACGCGTCGGCGTCGTCCTGGCCCGCGAGCGCGACCAGGGCGTGCGCTACGCCCAACTGCGGCTCGCCGCCCTCCAGTCCGACGCGACCGACCTCGCGGAGGCCATCCGGGGCCGGGCACCGGACCTGCCCTGGGACACGCGGTGGATGCTGCCGCTGCGCGCCGCCACCCCGTACCGGACGATCGGCGCCTTCGACTCCGCGGTCGTCGGCGTCGCCGTCGTCGAGTCGGAGCGCGGCCAGCTCCTCGTGACCGCCGAGTACGACGACGGGCTGCGGGTCTGGGACCTGGCCAGCGGGGAACTCCTCGGCACACTGCCGGGCCCGACGGGGTTCGAGGTCCGCGCGATGACCCCGAGCGGGCGGCTCCTCGTCGTCGAACGGGCCTTCGGGGAGCCGCCGGTCGCCTTCGACCCGGCCACCCGGGAAGCCCTGCCGCTCGGCGACGGCAAGCGGTGGCCGTCGTGGACCGCGTGGGCCGTCGCGGAGACGGACGGCGGACGCCTGGCCGCCCGCCTGACCCAGGAGTCCGTCGAACTCGTCGACCTGTCCCACGGACGCGACCCGGTGTACCTGCGGCTCCCGGCCCGCCCGGAGAGCCGCCTCCGGCCGCGAGCCGTCGCCCTCGGCAGCCACGACGGACGGCTGACCGTCGCGGTCGCCTGCGACGGCATCGGAACGCACGGGTCCGGCGAGAAGCACACCGTCCACGAACTCGCCACCGTCCTCATCTGGACCCTCGACCCGTCGGCGCTCCCGGCACAGGCCGTGCCCGCGCCCGACACGGTCAGGGAGTGCCGGGGCGAGGAGATCCTGACGCTCGCCGTACTCGACGGCCGGGTCCTGGCCGCCACCCGGCACACCCGGGTGTTCCGGACGTCCGGCTGCCGGGTGCACCAGCACACCGCCACCCTCTCCGAGTGGATGTGGCCGCACCCCGCCCCCGACGGCTGCCGGTTCGTGCGCGTGCAGGGCACGCCCTTCCTGATGTACGCGGTCCCCGGCGGCGCCGAGTTCGTGGGCGCCCGGGGCAAGGTCGACTGGCGCACCCCCGACGACCCGCGCCCCGGGACCCGGTTCGCCGGAGTCGTGGCCGGACCCGACGGCACACCCTCGGTCGTGTCCTGGCAGCAGAGCCGCAGCCCCCTGCGGATCTGGCCCCTGCGCCGAGGAGCCGCCGACGAACGCTCGGTCCTCTCCGGCACCGGCGCGCCCTCCCTGGCCGCCGGAGCCGTCGACGGGCGGCCGGTGCTGGTCCACCCCCGCAGCTCCGGGCCACCGCTGATCGTCGACGCCGCCTGCGGGGAACCCCTCGCCCACGGAGGCCGGCACTTCTCGCAGGCCGCCGGACGTCCGGGGGCCCCACCCGTGCTGTACTCCCCGACACCGGGACTGCGGCGCAGGCTCCGCGCCGAACTGCTCGGCGACCCCGGCCGCGACGTCCTCCTGCGCGGAGTACGGCGCGGCGACTCGCCCCACCTGCGCATGTCACGCCTCGACGGGCAGGACGTGCTCGTCGGCCTCTGCGTCAGCTACCTCGCCGTCTGGGACCTGACCGGGCGGCAACTCCACCGCTGGGACATCTCCTTCGGCGCCCCCTTCGTCACCGACTTCCAGGTGGCCACCCATCCCCGGGGCCTCCTCGTCCTCCTCCAACGCGTCCAGGGCTTCCGCGAGATCTACGCCCTCCGCGACGGAGAGGCCCTCTCCTACGCCCTCGACAACTGGACCCTGCGCGGCGACAGAGTCCTCGGCCGGTACGACAAGGGCACCGTCCTCAGCCTGGGCACCTGGCACGACGACATCGTGCTGGCCACCGCCGACAGCGTCCACCAGCTCCACGGCACGTCCGTGTCCTCCATCGCCTCCTGGCACCGGACCATCGGCCGCGGCGACCGCATCCTCCTCCACACCCTCCAGAACCACCGCACAGCCCTCGTCCTCGCCCAGGACGAGACCCTCTCCTTCTACGACGCGGACACCGACACCGTCCCCTGCCGCATCCACCTGGGCACCCAGGTCACCGCCCTCACCATCATCGACGACCACCTCCTCGGCGTCCTCACCCCGACCGGTCTGACCACTCTGCGCCTGCCGAGTCTGTAGGCGGGCGAACGAGCGGCGGTGACCTGGCGGGCTCGGGGTGCGGGAGGCGCGGGTGAGATCAGGACGATGTCGGCCTCCCCTTCCGTGGTTCTCCAGCAGCAGACGTATCCCCCTTCGAAGGAACGGACCTTCGTGCACGTCAGTGAACCCGTGTCGTGCGGCGTCCGAGAAGGCTTCCTGGAGCCTCGATCGGGTCGGAGTGCACGCCCTGGCCGAAGGCGGGAACCGCATCACCGCGATCGAGTCGTGGTGGCCCGGCGAGGGGCGCGGGTCCCGTACGCGCGTCCTGCGGAAACATGGGGTGGAGGGGGGCTTTGTCCGTTTCGTGGACTCTGCTGCGCGATTCAGCTGGGTGAGGTGTTCGGGGACGAGCCGTTCACCGGGGCGTTCGGAGGCTGGTTACGGTGGTCTAGTTCACGGAGAACCTGGCCGACCGGCAGGCCGTGGCGATGATGGTCCGCGCGATCGGCGTGGAGCAGGTGGTGTTCGGTCGGCTTCTGGAGGTCTGCCGTGACCAGGGCCTGGTCGGGGCCGGTGGCCAGCAGCGCACCGAACCGGACCGAATTCGCGGTTGAGAGCGTACGGGCGGCGCTGGAGGTTCTTGCGGTGGCGGCCCCGGGCTGGCAGACCGGCGCTGTGGACGTTCCCGAACTCGCCCATCGCTGCGAGGAACGCGTCAGCGGGTGGACGAGGCCGTCGTCGAGGACGAGACGTGAGCGGCTGGCCGGGGTGTTCGGGCAGGACGCACCGGCGCTCTGCCGGGCACCCGGGGCGGCTGCGGGAGATCGAGCCGGTCGCGTTCCCGTGCAGGATGCTCGTGCAGACCGACTACGTGTCCACCGACGCGCGGGGACGGAAGGTGATCGTGAAGCGGGACGCCAACAAGGAAGGCGTCCCGCCCGGGCGGCCAAGGGCGACGACCTGTTCCGGCTCGGCCACAAGATCCACCTCACCGAAACCTGTGCCACTCCCGCCGAAGCCGAAGCCGAAGCCGAAGCCGAAGCCGAAGCCGAAGCCGAGGCCCTGCCGTTACGGCTGATCACGGACGTTCTCACCACCGAGGCAAGCACCCCGGACGTCAAGGCCCCCCGCCCCGTCCAGCAGAATCTCGCCGACCAGGGTCTCACCCCAGGTGAGCACTACCTCGACGCCGGTTACCCGCCCGCGGACCTCATCCATGAGGCCGCCGACCATGGCATCACCATGGCCCCCCGGCCCTCCTCGACCACTCACCGCAGGCCAGGACTGGCGCCGGATTCCAGAAGAGCGCCTTCCGTATCGACTGGAAGGTCCGCCAGGCCCGCCGCCCGCAAGTCCGCACCAGCACCGGCTGGTTCCCCATCCGGCAGCCCGGCCGCGACGCCATCCAATTCGCCCGCACCGACGGCCATGCCCGCCCCGTCCAGGACAAGTACACGACCTCCGCACGCGGCACCCGCACCCTCAGCCTCCGCCCGAAGGAACTCCACGAGCCCCTGACCGAAGCCTGGGCCGACCAGGCCACCAAGACTGGAAGACCAAACACGCCCTCCACGCCGGGACCGAGGGCACCATCAACCAGACCCTCGACGTCACCGGCCTCCGCCGGGCCCGCTACTGCGGCCTGCCCAAGTCCGCCTCCAAGTACGCCTTCTCCACCACCGCCGTCAACGTCATCCGCCTCGACACCCCCTGGAACCCCAGCCAACCACCCTTCACACCCTGGCCCAGCAGACTCACCCGCCTCAGCCACCAACTCGCTGCCAGGACACCGAATTAAGCAGCAGAGCCGCCACCTCGCACAAAGACATGATCACCACCGCAGGAATACCCCGTGCACGGGGACCACGAGAGCCCCGGCCCCCCTTGCCGGTTGAGGAGGGAACACCCCCCACGTGTGCGGGGACCGCAGGTCCTCGTCCCGGGTCCTCGCGCCGGCCGCTGGAAACACCCCTGCGTGTGCGGGGACCACGGATTTCGGCACGGGCCGGGTGAACAGGACCTGGGAACACCCCCGCGTGCGCGGGGACCACAGCGCGCAGCGCGGTTCCGCCGTCGTCGCGGAGGGAACACCCCCGCGTGCGCGGGGACACACGAATGAATCTGCGAGCCGGAGACCGCCAAGCCGGGAGCACCCCCGCGTGCGCGGGGACCACTCCATGACCCCAGCGTGGGTCGTGAAGCGGGCGGGAACACCCCCGCGTGCGCGGGGACCACTGTTCGAGGGCTGCGCGGAGTGCTTCGGTGCGGGGAACACCCCCGCGTGTGCGGGGACCACTTCCCGAATGCTCCAACGCCTGGATACGTCTCGGGAACACCCCCGCGTGCGCGGGGACCACACGGTCAGGGCGTACGAGCAGGGCGCCACGCTGGGAACACCCCCGCGTGCGCGGGGACCACGAGGCGAAGTGTGCCGAATTCACGTGCTGGAGGGGAACACCCCCGCGTGCGCGGGGACCACACGTCCTGCCCTTCGGCGAGGCTGACACTGATCGGAACACCCCCGCGTGCGCGGGGACCACACTGCGTGAGCTGGGGCTTTAGCTGGCTGCTGGGCTGTTTTTCGTTACTTGTAGAGAAACGGACAATTTGGTCACTGGTGGCGGCTTGCTGGAGGAGAGGGGCGGGGAGTGCTTGGGCTGGTGACGCAGCGCTGGTTGTTGTGGTTCGCGTGTTGGCTGGTCGCGGGTGTGAAGGGCATTGGTCTCTCCGGCGTCGAGATGCCAATCGTACGGAACGCTGCTGGTCGTCAGGGGTTGTTTCGAGGGTGTGGCTGGACTGGGTCGCTGTTGGCGCCGGGGGTCTTGGGCTGCGTCCTCGAAGCTTGCACGGTTGGGAGCTCGGGCCGGCCCGCCGGGCGTCGGCATGGACGTTTGCTGGGCGAAGTGCAGATCGTCCTTGGTGTCCATGGCATTCATCAACAAGGTGCTTTCGGGAGCCGCAGTTTCTGCCTTCTGGGCAGAGGTTGAGATGGTTGAGTGCCGTCCGATCTGCAACCTGGGCAATGTCGACTTAGCTAATGCGAATGCATGGAGAGGTGTGCCCGCCAATGGGCACGCCTCCAGGGTCGAGCTGAATCGAGGGGAGTCAAGTAGGGGGAAATCGGATGATCTGCCCTGACTTTGTTGATGAAGTCACAGGTCAGTACCTTGCCGGTGCCGGGTTCTCCGCCTCGCCGAGGGTCGCTTCCGGAACGGAGTGCGGTGAACGGGGCTGGGCGGCCGACATGTCGCAGTCCGAGTGTCCGGTGTGCCCTGGGTGTCGCTGGCCTTCACCCGTTCGGTGCTCATGGCGGGGGAGGGGCACTGCAACCACCGGCACCAGCGCCGAGCTTGACCGCTTCCTGCGTGGCACGGGCCCGTGCGGCGGTCTCGGGCTCACCCCCGGAGCCCCGGAATTCCTCCGCCAGGGCCATGCGACAGCAATCCCATACCCTTGACATGCCCATTTCCCCCCGTTGTACTGATTGACGGTTCCAATACCCAGTGCGACAGGAGGCTGTTCATGCAGGCTGTCGAGGAAAAGGGCCGGATCGGGTCGGAAGAGAGTGCGGATGACGTATTCGACCTGGTGATCGGCGATCTGGAACAAGATATTCCACCGCTCACGTCACCGATGAACTCGGGCAGCGGTACCTCATGCGGCACGTGCTCGAGGATCTACTGCTGTTGACGCGCGCCGGGTGGTGCCGTCGACGGCGGTGCCACCCGGACGGCACGAGCGGGGAGGGGCAGCTTTGCCGGATGCGCGGGTGGATGTGGGGACGCTGTGGGAGATGCGAGCCCCTGACGACGAGGTAAGGGATGAAGGCGCTGAACTGCCGTACGCGGCACGGAAGATAGTCGAAGCGATCCGCGCCGGCGGAGCAGGCGCCCTGTTCCCGCCCGTGGTCGCGGACGGCCCCGAGGGAACGGTCGCGACGGACCGCCTACTCGGCGGCGAGCGCGACGCGCGGATGCTCGCGCAGGCGCTCGGGGAACCCCGGTTCGGGCCGCTCCTGGCCCTGCTGGAGCGGTTGGACAACTGGTGNNACCGCACTACACACGCGACCGCGTCAAGGAATGGGCGGCACGCTGCGAGGCGTTTCTCACGCTTTTCCTGGAGAGACTACAGAGAGACACCGCGACCTGCTGGCCGGGGAATCCGGCATTCTGGGGCCCGGTCGTCGGACTGTGGACGCACGGCGAGGAGACCCACAACGGACGGCAGCGCGTCCTGCGCCTGGAGTGCGCGGGCGGCGCCAGGATCGCCTACAAACCGCGCCCGGCGTCGGGCGAACTCCTCTTCACGGCGGAGCCGGAGACCGGCCCGCCGACCTCCCTGTTCGGCCTCCTCGACGCGGCGCCCCCGGCCTCCGGCGAGGTCCGCCTCCCGCTGCTCGCCTGCTGGCCCGGCGCCGAGAAGGGCTACCTGTGGCAGGAGTGGATCGAACCCCCGCCCCAGTGGGCCCCGATCCGCACGGAGGGCCCCTGGCAGCTGACCGGCACCCGGCTCACCCCACCGGAGGCGGCCCGCTTCTGGCACCGCGCCGGCTCCCTGACCGCCGCAGCGTTCGCCTTCGGCGTCACCGACCTGATCGGCGGCAACGTCGTCACCGGCACCCGCCCCGGCGACCTAGAACCCCTGCTCTACCCCATCGACCTGGAGATCTACTTCTGCAAGGTCACCCGCCTCTACGACACGGGCCTCCTGTACGACCCGACCGCCGACACCCCCCAGCACCACGTCGGCCTGGAGACCACCGCCCGCTGGTGCGCCCCCGAAGGCCCCCCGG